>NZ_JAIUIN010000018.1:0-119190 GCF_020165665.1 Mesorhizobium sp. BH1-1-4 | reverse complement strand
CGGCGAACCCATCATAAGGGGAGAAACTGTTACCTATGTATCCGGTTCAAACTGTTACCCATCTATCGGCTGGACACGAGCGAAGCTCGACGGAGTGAGGGTCGACCCTTTGGCGCCGGGCGAGACGATGCCTTGGGCTTATGCGTCATAAAGCTACCCCCGCTCGGCCTGAATCCTGTTGTAGTCGTGGATCGTCCGGCTCAGCCGGCGGCGCAGGAAGTTGGATATGTTGTCGAAAATGAAGACGACGAGCAGGATCAACAGCACCATGTAGAAGACGTTTGCCCAGTTGGAATTGGTGCGCATGGCTTCCCACAGTTTCAGGCCGATGCCGCCGGCGCCGACCGCACCAATGATGGTGGCGCCCCTGGTGTTGGATTCCCACTGATAGAGCGTCTGGCTGATGAAGATGGGTATGACTTCGGGCATCACACCATAACGTTGCACCAGAAGGCCATTGGCGCCGGTCGACGTGATGCCTTCACGCGGCTTGTCGTCGATGTTCTCCAGACCTTCCGAATAGACTTTGCCGAGGGTGCCGATCTCGGTGAAGAAGATCGCCGCGCTTCCCGCCAGTGGTCCGGGGCCGAAGGCGCGGGTGAAGAACAGGGCCCAGATCAGCATGTCGACCGAGCGCATGAAGTCGAAGAAGCGCTTGAGCACCTGGCTCAGCACACCGCTCGGCGTGATGTTGCGCGCGGCGAAGAAGGCAAGCGGGAAGGCGACGATGCCCCCGAGCAACGTGCCGAGGAACGCCATGACGATGGTCTGCAAGAGCTTCGTCCAGACATCGCCATGCTGCCATTGGGCGTTGTTCCAGATGTTGTCGCCGGCCAGCGCCAGGTTCGAGGTGCCCGGCTTCAACTCAGGCCCGGATATGATCAGCGAGATCACCTCGCTCGCGGACTTGCCGAAGAAGGGCGAGCGCGTGTCGAAGACGAAATTCGCCCAACCGAGGAAGCGCTTGCGCACCTTGACGCGGTCGACGGTCACGCGCACCTCGCCGACAAAGCCCATCTTGGCGACGATTTCGTCGTCATGCACGGTGACCCAGTCCGGCACCGGGCCTGATACCACCGGCTTGCCGCCAGTCAGGGACACGGGAATTGTCTGGCCGTTGACGACGATGGTCGCCTGGGTCTTGTCGAAGGTGACGGACTTAGCCGGCCCATCGATCAGGATGGTGTAGGTGCCATTCGCGTTCTTGATCACCCAGTCGGGATCAGGGTTCTCGCCCAGTGCCGAGAAGCGCGGGTATTTCGGCGTGATCTCAGGCTGGTCGAGGCGGAATTCCGGCTGCAGGTCGTAGCTGATCCATTGCGTCAGGAAGAGCGGCAAACGTTCCCAGTGCGAGTCCCGCAGCACCTGCGGCAGGCTGAAGAACCACAGGACATAGATGAGGTAGAGCAGAATGCCGGCAAACAGGAGCAGCGGCGTGAAGCGTTTGTACAGCGGTCGCCGGAATATCTGCGGGTAGCGCTCCTCGATCGGCAGCATCTGTTCGGCGGTCATGGTCGCCATGATCTACGCCCCCATCATAAAGGCTTGCTCACCGACCAGCTTGCGGCGCAGCCAGGCGGAGAACTGGTCGATGATGAAGATGGTCGTGAACAGGAGCAGCACCAGCGCCAGCGTCTTGGCGCCGAAGCCGCGTGAGATGGAGAGCTTCAGCTCCTCGCCGATGCCGCCGCCGCCGACGGCGCCGATGATGGTCGAGACACGGACGTTGATCTCGACGCGCAGCAGCGTATACGACATGAAATTGGGCAGCACCTGCGGCAGGCCGGCAAAACGAACCCGCTCGAACCAGTTGGCACCGACCGCGCGCAGGCCTTCCTCGGCCCGCATGTCGATGTTCTCGTTGATCTCATAGAACAGCTTGCCCAGCGCGCCGATCGAATGCAGGCCGATGGCGATGATGGCGGCGATCGGACCGGTCGAGACGATGGCCGCGAACAGGCCGGCGATGACGATTTCCGGAAAGGCGCGCAGCAATTCCATGAAGCGCTTGACGATCTGCCTCAGTGCCGGATGGGGCGTCAGATTGCGCGCCGCGATGAAGGAAAAGGGCACCGCGAAAATGAAGCCGATGAAGGTCGAGACCAACGCCATGTTCACGGTGGTGATCATCAGCTCGAAATATTCGGGGATGTAGAAGCCGCCCCAGACATAGACGCGGCCGAGCGGGAAGTTGAATTCCTGGGTGCCGGTGTCATGCGGCGAGGCCATGTCGAACAGGGCGCGCCAGACGTCGTTCCAGTCCTTGGGAATGAGCCAGCTCAGGAAATCCAGAATATGCGGCAGCCGGTCGAAGAAGTGCCCGGCATTGGCTTCGTCGGCGAACCACATGCTGGCGAACATGGCGGCAAGCATCAGGCCGACGCCAAGCACTGTATAGAACCGGCGCAGCGACGTCTGGCGTCGCCAGGCATCAGCCATCTGGTGGGTGGCGCCGGAAGGGGCTGTCACGGAAAGGGTCATGATCGGAGATGCAAAAAGGGCGGCACCCGAGGTGCCCCCCGTTTCGATTTCGCCGTTAGCCGCCGATGGCTGCCTTACGGGCTTCGACGATGACGTTGTAGAAGTCCGGCTTCACCGGAACATAGCCGGTAAAATCGCCGCCTTCGACGCCTTCGAAGCAAGCCTTGTCCTTCTTGGGCAGGTCGGTGAAGAAGGCGGTGAGCTTGGCGGTCATGTCGTCGCCGAGCGCGGTGCGCACGACCAGCGGGCCGTTCGGGATCAGGCCCGAGCGCCAGACTTCGACGAAGTCGTTCGGGTCGACGGCGCCCTTGGCGACGACCTTGTGGAAGGTGCCGGATGTGAAGCCGTTCTTGAAGTCGCCGATGCCTGAGGAATCGTCGACGGCGACGTCGACCTTGCCGTCACGCACGGCCAGGATGTTGTTCTCATGGCCGCCGTTGAACTGGGTCGAAGCGAAGAAGGTTTCGTTCGAAGCGCCCGTCTCCTTCGGAATCTGGGTCAGCGGGATCAGGTAGCCGGAGGTCGAATCCGGATCGGCGTAGCCGAGCTTCTTGCCCTTGGCCGACTTGATGTCGGTGATGCCCGAGGTCTTCAGCGCCAGGCCGATCGAATAGTAGCCGGTGGCGCCATCGGTCTGCTTGGTGGTGAGGATCGGGGTGACGGCTTTCGGGTCCTTCAGGACAACGCTGGCATAGCCGGAAGCGCCGAGTTCGGCGAAGTCGAGCGTGCCGCCGAGCAGGCCCTGGATGACGCCGTCATAGTCGGCGGCGGGGAACAGCGAAACCTTCTCGAAGCCGAATTCGGTCTTCAGGTGGTCGGCCAGGCACTGGTAGTTGCGCAGCCGGTCGGTTTCGTTTTCACCGCCGAGAATGCCGACGCGAAATTCCTTCATGTCGGCGGCGTGGGCCATGCTGGTGGCCATGGCGAGCACCGAAACGGCGCCGAAAACCATCTTCCTGAACATTGATGTCTCTCCTGTAAGTTCCGGCCCCGCGCCGGCAGCGTTCTTGATCTTGACAAGTGCCCTTGACGCGGGCGGACGATCCAGGCTGCTCGCCATTGGCCCGTAATGGGCTCAGTATCCCGGGTATGCGGGTTCGAGCGGTCCGGCGGATGCGGCGATCTTCTGCTTGAAGGCAACGCTGGTGGAGGTGATGACCTCGGATATCTCGCCACCATTGCTGTCGGCGCCATAGACGAGACGCACGGCTTCGCGGTCGAGTTCCTCCGGCGGCCCGTCGAAGACGACCTTGCCGGCGGCCATGCCGATGATGCGGTTGCAATAGGTGCGGGCGGTATCGAGCGTGTGCAGATTGGTGACGACGGTGATGCCTTCGCGCAGATTGATGTCCTGCAGCGAATCCATCACCACCTTGGCGTTGAGCGGGTCGAGCGAGGCGATCGGCTCGTCGGCGAGGATCACCTTGGGCTGCTGCATCATGGCGCGCGCGATGGCGACGCGTTGCTGCTGTCCACCCGACAACGTGCCGGCGGGCTGAAGAGCGGTACGGGCGATGTCGAGCCGCTCGAGCGCGGCGACCGCCTCAGCGCACTCGGCGCGCGAAAACATGCCCAGAAGGTTGGACAGGGTGGAACGGTGGTTCAGCTTGCCAAGCAGCACATTGGTCAGGACGTCGAGGCGCGGCACCAGGTTGAACTGCTGGAAGATCATGGCGCAATCGCGCTGCCAGCGCCGCAGCGGCGAGCCGCGCAATTGCGAAACCTCGGCGCCGTCAAAAAAAATCGACCCCTGGCTGGGGTCGACAAGACGGTTGATCATGCGAAGAAGAGTTGATTTGCCGGCACCCGAACGACCAATGACGCCGACCATCTGCCCCTGCGGGATCGAGATGCTGACGTCGCTGACGGCGGTGTTCTTGCCAAATCGTCGGCTGACACCGCGGATTTCGAGCGTGGCAGAGCTTGCTGACATGGGCTGGTTCCAGTCCGGTCCATATTGATCGTCAGGCACTCGCCTAACGCAGCCACATGAACCTGCCATGTCGCCAGCATGTCAGTTTTGTTACGCTCCACAGATACGACGGCCGCGTCCTGCTGGCGATCAGCCGAGCATCAGCAATTCCTCGAAATGCTTCATGTCGCGGAATGCGCAGAAGGCAGGCGGCTTGATCTCGATCACCGGGGCCTCCCGGCCGAAAAGCGCCAGACTCTCGTCGAAAAGCGCGCGCCAGGCAGCAGCCCTGTCGTCGGCGAGACGCTGGATCTGGTAGGCGAAGGTGATGTGGAAGACGTAAGCGTCATGGTCGGGGTGCCGGTAGCCGAACGGCACCGCGAGCGCGTCGCGCCATTCACGCATGATGCGCACGTCCTCGTCGGTCGCGCCGGCAACGGTGAGGCCGGTCGGCACGATCTCGACCACCTTGATGTTGAACGGCCCGGCGCCCTGGAAGCCTTTCAGGCGTTCGAGGTAGAGGCGGGTCATGGCGTCGATGCTGGTGTCGAGCGGCACGTCGGACGGCCAATAGGGGAGCCGGCGGCGATATTCGATGATGCCTTGGAACAGCGTCATGTGCAGGCTGGAGACCGGCGTGAAGGCAAGACGGTCGGCGTCCGGCATGGCCATCATCCGATCGCGGACAGCGAGCACCACGGCTTCCGAGGGCGAGCCGCTGACCAGATGACTGACGACCGTGTTGCCAGGTTCCAGGAGAAAATTGCCCGACGCGTCGTAGCGCGTGCCGAGATGCACTGGCCGCGTCGGATTGGAGCCGGCAAAGAATCCAGTGAGCGAGGGTCTGACGGTGTCGAGCATGGCGATCTCCTTGGGGAGATGGCGTCCTGTACGAGTCCTGTGTCAGGGATATGAACAGGCCGGCGATATGACGATGATGTTAGGGCTATGCCTCTTTGCCCGACGCGCTTCCCTCGTATTTCTCCAAAAACGCCTCGGCGGTCAATTCCCGGAAATCCTCGAGGCTAGCGCGCAGCCTGGCATGATCCCAGTCCCACCAGGCAAGCGCCTGGTAGCGCTCGGCGGTGCGGCGGTCGAAACGCTCGCGGATCGGTTTGGCCGGCACGCCGGCGACGATCGTGTAGGGCGCGACGTCCTTCGACACCACCGCCCCGGCGCCAACCGCCGCGCCATCGCCGACGGTGACGCCGGGGAGGACGGTCGAGCCGTGGCCGAGCCACGTGTCGTGGCCGATGGTGACGCGTTTGGCGCGACGCTCGGCGAAGAATTCGCGTTCATGCTCGGCGTCGTCCCAATAGTCCGACGCGCGATAGGTGAAGTGGTGCAGCGTCGGCCGCCAGGTCGGATGATTGGTGGCGTTGAGGCGCACGCTTGCCGCGATGTTGGCGAACTTGCCGATCGTCGCGCACCAGACGGCGCAGTCTTGCATCATGTAGGAATAGTCGCCGAGTTCGCTTTCCGAGACCCGGCTGCGGTCGGCGATCTCGGTCCAGCGGCCGAGCGTCGAGTTGTGTACCTCCGCCGTGGGGTGGACAAGCGGCGTCTCCGACAATTTCCTGGTCATGCGGCGAGTTTTCCCAGGGCGAAGGCGGTGACGTCGATGATGCGGTCGGCCACCGCCTCGCGCACATCATGGTCGTGGAAGATGCCGAGCAGGGCGACGCCCGCCGTCTTCTTGGCGGCGATGAGTTCGATCACCACGTCGCGGTTGGTGGCGTCGAGCGATGCGGTCGGCTCGTCGAGCAGCAGGATCGGATGCTCGGTGATGAAGCCGCGCGCGATGTTGACGCGCTGCTGTTCGCCGCCTGAGAAGGTTGCCGGCGGCAGCATCCAGAGCTTTTCCGGCAGGTTTAGCTGGGCCAGCAAGGTCCGTGCCTTGCCTCTTGCCGTCTCGCGCTCCTCGCCGCGCTCGACCAGCGGTTCGGCGACCACGTCGAGCGCCGAGACGCGCGGCACGGTGCGCAGGAACTGGCTGACATAGCCGATCGTTTGCCGACGTATGGCAAGCACGGTGCGAGGATTGGCGTGGGCGAGGTCGATCAGCCCGTCCTCGTGCGTGACGATGATCTGGCCTTCGTCGACGGCGTAGTTGCCGTAGAGCATTTTCAGGATCGAGCTCTTGCCGGCACCGGAGGGGCCGCCGAGCACGGTGCATTCACCCGCCTTGATGGAGAAGGAGACGCCGGAGACGACAGGCAGTTTGATGCCGTCGCGCAGATGCATGGTGAAGCTTTTCGCGACGTCGGAAACAACGAGAGGGGTCGGCATCGTTACACCTGCAGAATGGAAGAGACGAGCAGTTGCGTGTAGGGCGCGCGCGGATCGTCGAGAACGCGGTCCGTGAGGCCGCTTTCGACGACGCGGCCATCCTTCATCACCATCATGCGTTGCGACAAAAGCCGGGCCACCGCGAGGTCGTGGGTGACGACGATCGCGGCAAGGCCAAGATCGGTGACGAGCCCGCGCAAGAGGTCGAGCAGGCGCGCCTGCACCGAGACGTCGAGACCGCCGGTCGGTTCATCCATGAACACCAGCCGTGGACCGGTGACGAGATTACGGGCGATCTGCAGGCGCTGGCGCATGCCGCCGGAAAAGGCGCGGGGTTCGTCGTCGATGCGGTCTTGCTCGATCTCGACGCGCGACAGCCAGTCGACGGCCGTGGCGCGGATCTTGCCGTAGTGGCGGTCGCCGACGGCCATCAGACGCTCGCCGACATTGGCGCCGGCCGACACCGTCATGCGCAGGCCGTCGGCCGGGTTCTGATGGACAAAACCCCAGTCGGTGCGCATCAGGAAGCGGCGCTCGGCCTCGCTCATGCGGTAGAGCTCGCGGAACTGGCCATCACGCATGCGGTAGCTGGCGGTGCCGGAGGAGGGCAGCAGCCGCGTCGACAGGCAGTTGAGCAGCGTGGTCTTGCCGGAACCGGATTCACCGACGACTGCCAAAACCTCGCCCGGCCATAGGTCGAAGGAGACGTTGTCGCAGCCGACGCGCGAGCCATAGAACTTGGAGAGCGCCGAGACGCGCAGCAGCGGTTCGTCGGTCATTGTGCCGGCTCCATCATCTCGGGGGCAAGATGGCCGCGATGGCCCTCTTCACGCCGCTTCTCGCAGTGGTCGGTGTCGGAGCAGACGAACATGTGGCCGCCATGGTCGTCGAGGATGACCTCGTCGAGATAGACATTCTCGGCCGCGCACAGCGCACAGGGCTGGTCGAAGGTCTGGACCTCGAACGGATGATCCTCGAAGTCCAGACTGACGACATCGGTGAAGGGCGGCACGGCGTAGATGCGCTTTTCGCGGCCGGCGCCGAACAACTGCAAGGCGGGCGAGCGGTGCATCTTTGGGTTGTCGAATTTCGGCGTCGGCGATGGGTCCATCACATAGCGGCCCTCGACCTTCACCGGATAGGCATAGGTGGTGGCGATGCGGCCGTGCTTGGCGATATCCTCATAGAGCTTGACATGCATGAGGCCGTATTCCTCCAGCGCATGCATCTTGCGCGTTTCGGTCTCGCGCGGCTCGAGGAAGCGCAGCGGCTCCGGGATCGGCACCTGGTAGACCAGCACCTGGCCTGCCGTCAGCGGATGCTCAGGGATACGGTGGCGGGTCTGGATGATGGTGGCGCTGGCCGTGTCGGTCGTGACAGCGACATTGGCGACCTTCTTGAAGAAGGCACGGATCGAGACGGCGTTGGTGGTGTCGTCGGCGCCCTGGTCGATGACCTTCAGCACATCGTCGGGACCGATGATCGAAGCGGTGACCTGGACGCCGCCAGTGCCCCAGCCATAGGGCATCGGCATTTCGCGCGAGGCGAACGGCACCTGATACCCGGGGATGGCGATGCCCTTGAGGATGGCGCGGCGGATCATCCTTTTGGTCTGTTCGTCAAGATAGGCGAAGTTGTAGGTGGCGATGTCGGTCATGGCGATCACATCCGCTTCGTGCTAGGAATTTGACTGATAGGATGCTGGAAACGGGACAGCTTCAGATGACCGCTGCCGGATGGATGCACCTTGGAATCCTGCTGCTGCTTTTTATCGGCGCAGTTGCCTTTGTCCTTCGGAGCATGGTTTTGCCCGCGCCGAGGGACGGCGCGCAGGGTGAGACCGTGGCCGGCGCTTCGGGCTATAGCGGGACCGGTGGCCATGGCGGCGTCGACGGCGGGCATGGTGGCAGCTAGGGTCATTCCGCCGCTTCCCGTTTTTCTTCGGTCTTTGCTGGATTTTCGCGGGCCTCGTATTCGGCGCGCATGCGGCGCACGAGGTCGAGTTCGGCCTGGAAATCGACATAGTGCGGCAGCTTCAGATGCTCGACAAAGCCGGTCGCCTGGACGTTGTCGGAATGGGAGATGACGAACTCCTCATCCTGGGCTGCGGCGACGATGTCCTCGCCGAGCTCGGAGGCGCGTAGCGCCCGGTCGCAGAGCGCCATGGCCATCGCCTTGCGTTCGCTCTGGCCGAAGACGAGGCCGTAGCCACGGGTGAATTGCGGTGGCGCCTTGGCCGAGCCCTTGAACTGGTTGACCATCTGGCATTCGGTGACCCGCACCGTGCCGAGCGGCACCGCGAAGGGCAGCTCGGGAACGTCAAGCTCAAGCTCCACCTCGCCAATGCGGATCTCGCCGACAAAGGGATGGTTGCGGGCATAGCCGCGCTGCGTGGAATAGCCGAGCGCCAGCAGAAAACCCTCGTCCCCGCGCGACAGTGCCTGCAGGCGGATGTCGCGCGCCATCGGGAATTCCAGCGGCTCGCGGGTGATGTCTCCGGGAATGTGATCCCCAGGCATGTCGCCATCGGGCTCGATCAGGCCTTCGCGGGCGAGGATGGCCGAGACACGCGGCATGGGCTCGGCCTGGCCGGCGCGCTGCAACGGTTCGGCGACATCGGCGCCGGCGGCCAGCTCGGGGTCGAGCAGGCGGTGCGTGTAGTCGAAGGTCGGACCGAGCAACTGGCCGCCAGGCAGGTCCTTGTAGGTCGCCGAGACACGCCGTTCGACCAGCATCGCGCTGGTGTCGATCGGTCTGGTGTAACCGAAGCGCGGCAATGTGGTGCGATAGGCGCGCACCAGGAAAATCGCCTCGATCATGTCGCCGCGCGCCTGAACGATGGCGAGTGCCGCCAGTTCACGGTCGTAGAGCGAGCCTTCGCTCATCACCCGGTCGACGCCGAGCGCCAGCTGTTCGACGATCTGGTCGAGGCGAAGCGCCGGCACCGAGCGGTCGCCGCGCCGGCGGTCGGCAAGCAGGCTGTGAGCGTTGGCAATGGCGGCTTCGCCACCTTTTACCGCGACATACATGGTCAAGCCTCCATCGTCTTGATGCGCGTCGTGCGCGGCAGGCAGGCGATGCCGTCCGGTGTGGCGAGGACGATGTCGACGCCGCGTGGAAAGCGCTGGTTGTTTTGCTTCCACTGCTCGACGAAATGGCGCGGCATCCGCGCCGGCGCGATCGTGGCGCTGGTTTCGATGCCGGGGCCCTCAAGCAACAGCGGGGCCCCCGAAGTGAGGTCGCCGACCTGCAGGATCAGCGTCGTCGATCGATCGGGATAATCCTGCGTGCCTTGTGAGAAGCCGTCGAGCGCCATCATCTCGGCCGGTGTGGCGATAAATGCGAAATGCGCGTCGGCCGGTGTGTTGGCCAGTGGCGCACCGGTGTGAAAACCAAGCCAAGAGCCGATCGCCGCGGAGACGTGCAGGGCCGGGTCGAGCCAGAGCGGCGTGTCGTTGTCGCACAGCGCCAGGGCAATGGCGCCTGATGTAGCCGACAGCGGCGCCGGTGGGTGGGCCAGGGCCGGCAAAGGCTGCACGCTGCCCGGCCGCGCCATCGCATCCATGACCGCGCGGAAAACGGTCTGGGCATTGAACACCGGATCGGCGAAGCCGCCCTCGATCGATTGCGCTGCGATCTCCATCAGTCTTCTCCGCGAACCATGGTGAAGAAATCCACCTTCGTCGCCGCCGTCTCGGCGCGGCGTTTTTCGTGGGCAACGGTCAGGACCGAGCGTAAGGGCGCGATGAGCCTGGTCTCGACCTCGGCGCGGCGGGCAGGGTCCTGCCAGAGAGCGTCGGCGATGGCCGCGAGCTTCGCCTTCTGCTTGTCGCGGCCAAGCGCGTAGCAATGGCCGACCTGTCCTGACGGCAGCCGGACCGTGGCGCGGGTGACGGTCGCTTCGCCGACATTGAAGGGCGCGCCGCCGCCGCCGATGCGGCCGCGCAGCGTGACCAGGCCGGTCTCGGGGCCGCGCAGCATCTCGGCTTGCGATGGCAGACCTGCCTCGTTCCAGAGCCGCACGATGTCGTCGCCGCTGGATTGCGCCAAGGTGGCCATGGCAGCCTTGCGCTCGGCCTGGTCGCGGGCTTCCTGTCCTCGCATCGACTGATTTCCTCGTTGCCAAATTTGTCTATTGATATAGACAACTATACAAATTATACATATTACCTAGCGCGAGTCCATGACGGGTGCGTGACAGGATTGGCCGCAGGGCAAAAACATGACGGGACATGATGTGGCCGACAGCATCGAGCGGCGCAGCGGCGTCTCGCTGTGGCGCCAGATCGCCGACAGGATCCTGCAAGCGATCGCCACTGGCGATTTCGCCGAGAACGCCGCGCTGCCGCCCGAGGTCGCACTGGCGGAACGTTATGGCGTCAACCGTCACACGGTGCGCAGCGCCATATCCGCCCTCGTGCAGGAGGGCGTGCTGCGGGCTGAGCAGGGGCGTGGCACTTTCGTCTTGTCGCGCAAGCGGCTGTCCTATCCGATCGGCGCGCGCACGCGCTTTTCGACAGGCCTGCAGGGTCAGACCTCGGAGCGCCACATCGTGTTGCTTGCCTCATCGATCGAGCCCGCCAGCCCGCGCGTCGCCGAGGGGCTCCGTCTGGCCCGTGGCAGCGAGGTGATCCGGCTGGAGACACGCGGCGAGGCCGACGGCCGGCCGGTGTCGCGCGCTGCCGCCTGGTTCGAGGCCAGGCGCTTTGCCGGCATCGACAAGGCGATGGCGCAAACCGGGTCGATCACCGCTTCGCTCGCCCGTTTCGGTGTCGACGATTATCTCAGGCAATCGACCGTGCTGTCGGCCCGCCATGCGGACGCCGCCGATCTCGCCGATCTCGACCTGCAGCCGGGCGCCATCGTGCTGGTCACCGTGGCGGTCAACGTCACGCCCGACGGCCAGCCGATCCAGTTCTCGGAGTCGCGTTTTCCCGCGGAGCGAGTGGAGCTGAAGTTGTCGGCACTGTAACGCCCTGACTATCCGATCTCGATCACGGCCTTGATCAGGCCCGACTTTTCGTGCGCCCAGCGTGCGAGATCCCTTGGCGTTCCTTCGAGCGTGGTGCGATGGGTGACGAGCTTGGCCAGCGGCACGGCGCCGTCGCGGATCGAGGCGGCGACGTGGTCGAAATCGGCGCGCAAGGCGTTGCGGCTGCCAACCAGCGTCATCTCGCGCTTGTGGAACTCGGGGTCGGAAAAGACGATGTCGTCCTTGACGACGCTGACCAGCACCAGCGTGCCGCCATGCGCGACATGAGCGAAGGCCGATTGCACCGAGGGGGTGTTGCCGGTGGCGTCGAAGACCACGTCGAAGCCTTCGCCTGATGTCACATCACGCACCAGATCGGACACGGGTGTCTGTGAGCCGTCAAGGATCGAGAAGCCGAATTCGCTTGCCGCGAAGCCCAGCCTTTCGCTGCTCATGTCGAGCAAGCTGACCTCGAGCCCAGCAATGCGGGCGAAGATGGCGGTGCCAAGCCCAATCGGACCGGCGCCGATGACCAGCGTGCGGGCGCCGGGCTCGGAACGCGCGCGGTGCACGGCATGCGCGCCGATGGCCAGGAATTCGACGGCGGCGGCGTCGGCCAGCGACAGGCCATTGGTGGGATAGAGGTTTTGTGCCGGCACCAGGATCTGTTCGCACATGGCGCCGTCGCGGTGGACGCCGAGCACTTCGATGCGCACACAGCAATTGGGTTTTCCGTGCCGGCAGGCGATGCATTCGCCGCAGGAAAGATAGGGGTTGATGATCACCGGCTCGCCAATGTCGAGGCCGACGCCTTCGCCTGTCCCGATCACGGTGCCCGATACTTCATGGCCCATGATGCGGGGGTAGGCGAGGAACGGGTGCTTGCCCTCGAAGATATGGTAGTCGGTGCCGCAGATGCCGACATGGCTGACCGCCACCAGAGCCCAGCCGGGAGGCGGAGCGCCGGGAGCAGGGTGGTCTTCGACGACTAGGTCGCCGGGCGAGCGGCAGACGACGGCTTTCATGCTTTGATCCAGTCTGTTCGCGAAATCGCCGGCCCGCGTCAGGCCGGCGATCGATTGGAATGCGTTATTTGCCGCGGCGGCGCAGTCCGTCGAAGTAGACGATGATGATGATCAGCGCTCCAGTGATGATGCGCTGCCAGAACGAGTTGACGTTGAGCAGGTTGGCACCATTGTTGATGGTGGCAAGGATGAAGGCGCCGAGCAGCGGCCCATGCACCGAGCCGACCGCACCGAAGAGCGAGGTGCCACCAATGACGGAGGAGGCGATCGCCTGCAGTTCCCAGCCCTCGGCCTGGGTCGGGTTGCCGATGCCGATGCGGGCGGCCAAGAGCACGCCGACGAAAGCCGCGCACAGGCCGGACAGCGTGTAGGCCATGTAGATGGTGCGCTGAACATTGACGCCCGACAGGCGCGAGGCCTCGGCATTGGAGCCGACCGAGAACAGGTACCGGCCCCAGCGGCTGTGATGCAGGAAGACATAGGCGGGCACGCCGACCAGGATCACCATCCAGAACAGATTGGGGATGCCGATAAAGGAATTGCGCGAGAAGGCGGTGAAGCTGTCGCTGTTGATGTTGATCGAGTTGCCGTTGGTCATCAGAAGGCCGATGCCGCGCAACGAGGTCAGCGTCGCCAGTGTGATGATGAAGGGCGGCAGGCCCATCTTGACGATGCCGAAGCCGTGGAAAAGGCCGATGGCGACTCCGACCAGCAAGGTGATCAGGATGGCGAGCGCGATCGGTACGCCGGCATTGATCAGCAGGGCGACGACGACAGTGGCGAAACCGACCACCGCACCGACGGAAAGATCGATGCCGCCGGTGATGATGACGAAGGTCTGGCCGACCGCCATGATGGCGATCATCGAGCCCTGACGCAGAAGATTGGCGATGTTGTTGCCCGAAGCGAAGCTTGGCGTCGCCAGCGACAGGACGATCCAGAGCAGCACCAGCAGCGCCAGCAGCGTCAGCCCGAACAGGACGTTGTAGTTGCGCTTCGGTTTTTCGGCGGGGATCGCCTCGATGCTCATGTCTGTCCTCCCAGTTTTTCTTGTTTCTCGGCGAGCGCCTGCGTGAGAATGTCCTCGTGACTGGCGGTGTGGAACCCGTGCGTGGCGACCAGCTTGCCGCGCCGGAACACATGCAGCGTGTCGGCCAGTTCGTAGACCTCCGGCAAGTAGGACGAGATCAGGATGATGCCGGCACCCTTGGACAACAATTCGCCGAACAGGCGATAGATCTCGGCCTTGGTGCCGACATCGACGCCGACCGTCGGTTCGTCGAAGATGAACAGCTTGGCGCCGTGGGCCAGCCATTTGCCGATGACGATCTTCTGCTGGTTTCCGCCCGAAAGGCTCGACGCCAGCGCGCCGCGCGTCGGCGTCTTGATTCTCAGGCCAGCGATCTGGCGGTCGGCCTCGGCCTTCTCTTTCGCGTTCGAGATCAACAGATTGCTGGAGATGCGCTTGTAGATCGGCAAATTGAGGTTGAGGCCAACCGGCAAATTGAGGCAAAGACCCTGGTCGCGGCGGCTTTCCGGCGCCAGCGCCATGCCGAGCTTGATCGCGTCATGCTCGGAGTTGATCTGGACTTGCTTGCCTTCCCACAGGATCTGGCCGGCCGACTTTTTGTGACGTCCATAGAGCGAGGTGACGAACTCGCTGCGCCCGGCGCCGATCAACCCATAGAGGCCGACGATCTCGCCGGCACGCACCGTCATCGAGATGTTCTCGAAGCCCTTGCCGGACAGGTTCCTTGTTTCGACGATCGGAGCGCCCGGCGTGAAATGCTCCTTGTGGTAGACCTGCTCGATCGAGCGGTTGATCATCATCTTGACCAGTTCGGCGTCGTTGGTCTCGGCGATGCTTCTGGTGCCGACCAGCGTGCCGTCGCGCAGCACGGAAACGCGGTCGGCGAGTTCGAACACCTCTTCCATGCGGTGGCTGATGTAGATGATCGTCACACCTTCGCCCTTCAGACGGCGGATGAGCGTGAAGAGCTGGTCGGCCTCCTTGCGGGTGAGATAGGCCGTGGGTTCGTCGAAGATCAGGAACTTGGTGCCGCGCACCGTGGCGCGGGCGGCGGCGATCAATTGCTGCTGGCCTATGGTGAGGTCACCCAGCACGACATGCGCCGGCAGGTCGAAGCCGAGATCGTCGATGATCTTCTGCGCTTCCCTGACCATGGCGCGTTGCTGCAGGATGCCGAAACGCGAATTCTCCTCGCCTAGGAACATGTTGGCGGCGACGGACAAATGACGGCACAGCACGACTTCCTGATGCACGGCATTGATGCCGAGCGCCATCGCTTCATGCGGCGTCGCCAGGGCTGCCGGCTGCCCTTCCCAGAAGACCTCGCCCGAGGTGCGCGGCATGACGCCGGTCAGGAGCTTGATGAGGGTCGATTTGCCGGCGCCGTTTTCGCCGACGATGGCGTGGATTTCGCCTGATCTGAAGGCAAGATTGACCGGCTTCAGCGCATGGGTGCCGGGATAGCGTTTTTCCAGCCCGCGCAGTTCGAGGATGGTCCTGCCGGGTTCCAGAACGGGGGCCGGATGCAGTTCCTGCGCCGTCGGCGTCATGACAATCCTCCCAGACTGGTCTTTCGAGTGGCGGCGGCGATGCGGCTCTCCACTCGTTGAAATCAGATTAGTTCGAGCCCGCCGATTCCCAAGCCGCTGCGGGATGTTTCCGGGGCGAGGAGGCCCCGGAAACGATTTCGATCTTGCCTGCCCTTACTTCAGCTTCGGGTTGAGCAGGGCGTCGATCTTGGGGTCCTTCATATTGTCCTTGGTCACCAGGTTGGCGCCGGTGTCGACATTGGCCTCGACCTTCTCGCCCTTGGAGGCGGCGAGCGCGGTCTTGATGCCGTCATAGCCCATCCGGTAGGGGTCCTGGACGACGAGGGCGGAAATGACGCCGTCGTTGAGGAACTTGATCAGCTTCTCGTCGCTGTCGAAGCCGACCAGCGCCAGCTTGCCGCCAAGGTTGTTCTCGGCGACGGCCTGACCGACGCCCTGCGCCATGATCAGGTTGGAGGCGAAGATGCCCTTGAGGTTCGGATTGGCGGTGATCAGATCGGTGGCGATGTTGAGGCCGGTGGTGGCTTGGCCGTCGGCATATTTGTCGGCGACCAGCTTCAGGCCCGGATACTTTGCCTTGAGCTGTTCGGTGAAGCCCTGCTTGCGCTGTTCGAGCGAGCCGGCGCCGGGCGCGTTGGTGATCAGGGCGACGTCGCCCTCGATCTTGCCGCCGTTGGCGGCGCCGATGGCGGCTGCGAGGCCATCAGCGGCGACGCGGCCGCCCTGCACGTTGTCGGTGGTCAGGAACGAGGTGAAGGCCTTGGAGTCGGCGCCGGAGTCGATACCGATGACCTTGACCTTGGCGGCCGCTTCATCGATCGGCTTGCCAAGCGCCTTGAACTCGGTAGGCGCGATCACGATCGCGGCCGGGTTGCTGGCGACAGCGTTCTCGAGGATCGAGACCTGGCCGTTGACGTCGGTTTCAGCCTGGGCGCCGAGTTCCGGCACATTGACGCCGAGATCCTTGCCGGCCTTGCGGGCGCCGGCCAAAACGATCTGCCAGTAGAAGGACGTGGTGTCCTTGACGATGATCGGGATGGTCACGTCAGCCGCCGAAACCGGTGCGCTGTGCATGACGGCGGTGAGCATCGAGGCTGCCGCAAGGGCCATGACGGCGCGGCGGTTGAGAATGCTGGTCACGAATTTCATAGGATCCTCCCTAAGTCGCCCGGTGAACGTTTACGGAAGCTCCGTTCGGATAGGCGTGGCCCAAACAGAACTTTATCAATAAAAAACAGTTGCTCTGTTTTGATAGTGCATCGGTCCGGCTGATGCAAGCGGTGTTTCCAGTCAGTCATCCCAAACGGTCTGGCAATGACTCACCCGCTGGCGTGGTTCCTCCCTTGCCGTGGTCAGGTGCTTCCGTCCGTTCTATAGAGGTATGGAATATTAATTCCATACCTCAGTCAATATGGAATGTTCATTCTTTTCATAGGATCGCGGCATTGTGAAGCCGACCGCGATTGTGCATATCGCGAGGGTATGGTCCTCAAGGCAGTTCCTGCGTCACAGTGTAGGGACGATACTTGGCATATTCCGTCTCCGGCACGTCGATATCGAGCAGTTCGAGGTTGCGCGTCAGGTTCGCCAGTTTTGCGGTGCCGGTCAGCACGGTGGCGACGGCTGGTTCGTGCAAGGGAAACTGGAAGGCGGCCGCCGGCAGCGGGTAGCCGCCTTCGCCTGCGATCTTCTCCATGGCGTCGACCCGGTCGAGCATATCGCGGTTGGCGGGCTGGTAGTCGAAATGCGCGCCTTGCACCGGCCCG
The DNA here is from genome assembly GCF_020165665.1 of Mesorhizobium sp. BH1-1-4. NCBI lineage: Bacteria > Pseudomonadati > Pseudomonadota > Alphaproteobacteria > Hyphomicrobiales > Phyllobacteriaceae > Mesorhizobium > Mesorhizobium sp. BH1-1-4. The sequence continues at coordinate 102,165 of NZ_JAIUIN010000018.1, read as the reverse complement.
GTCGCCAATATGCCGGAGTTGAAAACGCCGCCGATGACCAGCGACGTCTGTTGCGCCCGGCACAGCGGCAGCAATTCGACTTCCGCGCTACGGTCGAGCAAGGAGTACCGGCTGGCGAGCAGGATGCAGTCGAGCGGCGCCCGGCGCATGACGTCGAGGCAGATCTGGACTTCGTTGACGCCGAGCCCATAGGCGGCAATCGTACCGTCCCGCTTCAACTCCTCGAGCGCCTTGAGCCCGCCGTCCATCAGCTGGCGAAAATGCAGTTTGGTCTTCTCGGCGCCATGCGTGTAGACGCCGATGTCGTGCACATACAGGATGTCTATCCTGTTTAGCCCGAGGCGCGCGTAGCTGAAGTCGACCGACCGCATGATGCCGTCATAGGAATAATCGTAGTCCAGCGCGAAGGGCAGCGGATCGACATAGGAGTGGTCGGGCACCTTGTCTTCAGGCACCGGGTGTAACAGGCGTCCAACCTTGGTCGACAGCACGTAGGAATCGCGCGGCTTGTAGCGCAGGAAATCGCCGAAGCGCCGTTCCGACAGGCCGAAACCGTAGAAGGGCGCGGTGTCGAAATAGCGCAAGCCCGCCTCCCAGGCGCCTTGCAGCGTTTCCATCGCCGCCTCGCGCGAGCAGGCCCGGTAGAGGCCGCCGATCGCGGCGCCGCCGAAGCTGACCTCGGTGACCTCCAGTGCCGTCTGGCCGATGCGGCGTCTTTCCATGCAAACCCTCCCCGTGGCCGGCCGTTGCGCGGCTCGGCAAGTCTACCAGATATGCGTCGAAACCTAGAGTGTCGCGCCGAGATGCCAGGGCACGAACTCGTTGTCGCCGTAACCGAAATCCTCGCTCTTGGTCTTGCGGCCCGAAGCCGTTTCGACGATCATCTCGAAGATCTCGCGGCCCATGCCGGCAATGGTCTTTTCGCCCGAGGCGATGACGCCGCAATTGACATCCATGTCCTCTTCCATCTGGTGATACATGGTCGAGTTGGTGGCGACCTTGATCGACGGTGTCGGCCGGCAGCCGAAGCAGGAACCGCGGCCGGTGGTGAAGACGATGACATTGGCGCCGCCAGCCACCTGTCCGGTGGCCGAGACCGGGTCGTAACCGGGCGTGTCCATGAACACCAGCCCGTTGCCGGTGACCTTCTCGGCATAGCCGAACACACCGTTGAGCGGGGTTTGGCCACCCTTGGCGACGGCGCCGAGCGACTTTTCAAGGATGGTGGTGAGACCGCCGCGCTTGTTGCCGGGCGACGGGTTGTTGTCGATCGAGGCGCCATGCTTGGCGACATGATCTTCCCACCATTTCACATAGCCATCGAGCTTCTTGGCGATCTCCGGCGTTGCCGCGCGATAGGCGAGCAGATGTTCGGCGCCATAGATTTCGGTCGTCTCGGAGAGGATGCCGATGCCGCCGACGCCGGCGAGGATGTCGACCGCCGCGCCCAGTGCCGGATTGGCGGTGATGCCCGACATGCCGTCGGAGCCGCCGCATTGCAGGCCGACGACGATCTCGCTGACCGGGATCGGCTCTCGCTTCAGCTGGCCGACCTCCTCGGCGATCTCGGCCAGCACGCCCATCGCCTTTTCGACGGATTTGCGCGACCCGCCGGCATCCTGGATGTTGAAATGACGCTTGCCGGCGGCGGCACCCTTCTGGCCGTAGAGAGTGAGCTGGTTGACCTCGCAGCCAAGCCCGACCATCAGCACGCCGCCGAAATTCGGGTGGCGGGCATAGCCGGCCAAGGTCCGATGCAGCACCATCATGCCGTCGCCGGTGCCGCTCATGCCGCAGCCCTGGCCGTGGACGATGGGCACGAAGCCGTCAATGCCGGGATATTTCGGCAGCAGGGTCCGGTTGGCGGTGTCGGCGATCGAATGGCAGACCGTGGCCGAGCAATTGACGCTGGCGATGATGCCGATGAAGTTGCGCGTGCCGGCGCGGCCGTCGGCGCGGCGATAGCCCATGAAGGTTCTGACACGGTCGGCCTCCGTCGCATGCTCGGCCTCGCTCGGCGGCACCACCGGCAGGCGGCCGGCCTCGAAAACCAGATTGTGCGAATGGACATGCTCGCCGGGCGCGATGTCCTGTGTGGCGCGGCCGATCGCCTGGGCGTATTTGACCACGGCTTCACCCGTGGCAATCGGTTTGATGGCCACCTTGTGGCCGGGCTCGATGACGGCGACGGCGAGCGCGCCACCCGGCAGCGCGGTGCCCATCTCGATGCGGCCATTGGCAACGGCGACATTGTCGGCGGTGGACAGAAGGATGGTGTTCGAGACGTTCACGGGCGTTTCCTGGGTGATCCTGGGATGCGCGGATTGACACGCGCTTGTTAAGAGTTAATGTCTTTTATCGTGAAAAAACAGTTTTGCGTCAATTGTTTTTTCGCCGCGGTCCGCCTGGGTAAGTGGTAGCGCTCGGGACATGAACCGGACCCAGTTAAAGCGTTTCCCGCTTTTCAGGGTCGTGGGAACGTCATATTGCGCTTCAAGCCGGCCGCCGCAAGCGCCGGCATGAATGGGTCAGGGGATGTCGAAGAGCAACAACGTCTACAAGGACGCCTATAACCGCTGCCTCAGGCTGCTCGACGAGACACGCAGCCTGCCGTCGGAGCCGGAGCTTGGCGCCTTGCTCGGCGTCAGCCGCACGACCGTGCGCAGCATCCTGGCGCGCATGGAGGAAACCGGGCTGATCGCCTGGAACAAGCGCGCCAAGACGGTGCTGCGCGACCCGCGTCCCGACGATTTCTTCCCCGAGGAAGAGACCGACACGCTGGCCGAGATCATCGAGCGCTCGTTCATGCGCAGGCTGCTGGCCGGCGGCGCCGAGGCCGGCATGCAGATCAACGAGCTCGAACTGGCGCGCGAGATCGGCGTCGGCACGACCAGCGTGCGCGAGTTCCTGATCCGCTTCTCCCGCTTTGGCCTGATCGAAAAACGCCGCAACAGCCATTGGGTGCTGAAGGGCTTTACGCGCGCCTTCGCGCTGGAACTGACCGAGATCCGCGAGATGTTCGAATTGCGCTCGGCCGCCGCCTTCGCCGCGCTGCCGCCGGACAGCCCGGTCTGGGGCGATCTGGACCGCCTGGAAGAGGAGCATCGTGTCCTGCAGCGCGAGATCGCGACGCGTTTCAACGCGTTCTCGGAATTGGATGAACGCTTGCACCGGTTGATCCATCGCGCCTCGCACAATCGCTTCATCGTCGATTTCTACGACGTCATCGCCATGATCTTTCACTACCACTATCAGTGGAACAAGGCGCAGGAACGCGAGCGCAACGAAGTCGCGATAGGCGAGCATCTTGCCTATATCGAGGCTCTCAAGTCGCGCGACCTCGGCAAGGTCGATGCCGCCTGCCGCAAGCATCTGAAGTCGGCGCGCCAGACATTGCTCACCTCCATCCCGGAAAGTCGGCCATCCCAAAAGAACTGATCCTGCCGTGTTGCCGCAGCATTGAATTGGCGATTTTCGACCTTTCCCGGCCGTGCTAGATATCGTCATCGATTGTTGAAGAGACAGATGGTTTGATCGGGCAAGTCATTTGAACAAGAACGGGAGACGGTGGAGCATACCGGTCGCGCTTGTCGCGGCCTATCTGCTGTTGCTCCAGTCGACACTTGGTGCGTTCGCCTTCGGCTCCGGGCCGAGTGCCGCGCAGCTCGACGCCTTCGGCAACGTCATCTGCACCCACGACGGCGCCACCCAGCTTCCCGGCGGCGACCAGCATCCGTCCCATTTGCCGGCCTGCTGCACACTCGGCTGCAGCATGTTTTCGCCGGCCTATGCGCCGCCGCCCGATGCCGGGCTTGCACTTGCATCCCTTTCCTTCGAGACCGTCGCCTTCGTCTTCCCGGCGACCACCCATCTCGACTTCGCCCGCGAACGCTCGCCGTCGAACCCGCGCGCGCCGCCGCTGGCGGCTTGAGCCAGCTTGCTTGCGGAACCTTTCGCGAGCGTACTCATCCAGGATCAAACCATTCGCGACCGGCGACGGCGCGATCATCACGTCATGGAGCAACCATGTCCCATTCTTTCCTCATAGCGGCGGGCACTCTGTTCGACCGCACCCTGTGTCGTTTCCAGGCGCGTCTCGGCATTGTCGCCCTGGCCTTTGCCCTGGTGTTTGTCGGTGCCCAGGCCGTGCTGGCGCATGAATTCAAGGTCGGCGATCTCGAAATCGAACATCCCTGGTCTCGCGCCACGCCTGCCGGCGCCAAGGTGGCCGGCGGCTATTTCACCATCCTCAACAAGGGCAGCGCCGCGGACCGGCTGTTGTCGATCTCCTCCGATGTCTCCGACAAGGCCGAGCTGCATCAAATGGGGGTCAAGGACGGCGTCATGACCATGCGGCCAGTGGACGGTGGCCTGGAAATCCCGGCCGGCGGCAAGGTCGCGCTCGCGCCCGGTGGCTATCACCTGATGTTCATCGGCCTGAAACGGCAGCCCAAGCAGGGCGAAAAATTCGCCGCCACGCTGACCTTCGAGAAAGCCGGCACCGTCAGCGTGGAATTCGCCGTCGAAGGCATGGGCGAAATGGGCGGCATGGACGACCACGCCAATTGATCGTGCCAATCCACCAATTTTGACATTAGAGGGACCATCATGAACAAGTTTCTTTTGGCGGCCGGCGCGTTTCTCGTGCTGGGGACGAATGCCGCCTTCGCGCACATCACGCTCGAGACTCAGGAGGCCGCGGTCGGCTCGACCTACAAGGCTGTGCTGCGCGTGCCGCATGGTTGCGACGGCAAGGCGACGACCGCCGTGCGCGTGCAGATTCCAGAAGGGGTGATCGCGGTGAAGCCGATGCCGAAGCCCGGCTGGACGCTGCAGACCAAGAAGGGCAAATACGAGAAATCGTACCAGCTCTACGGCCAGCCGGTTGCCGATGGGGTCAAGGAAGTCGACTGGAGCGGCGGCAATCTGCCGGATGAATTCTACGACGAGTTCGTCTTCCGCGCGATGCTCACGGCGGATCTGCCTGTCGGCCAGAAGCTCTATTTCCCCGTGGTGCAGGAATGCGATGGCGCTACCGAACGCTGGATCGAGATTCCGGCGACCGGACAGGACGCGGACGCACTGGAGACCCCGGCGCCCGGCATCAAGCTTACGCCGAAGAAATGATTTTCCGGCGGCGCGCCCTGTCGGCAAAGGCGCGCCGCCAATTCCATGGCGACAGCATGAACGCGATAATCCCATTTCAAAGGACGGCAACGACCCGCAAACGCTTCAATTGGGTTGCTGGGCTTTTCGCGATGATCATCGCGTTCATAATGATGGCCGCGACAGGCCAGGCCTTTGCCCATGCGGCGCTGATCAAGACTGACCCGGCCGACGGGGCGGTGCTGGCGCAGGCGCCGGCACGGTTCTCGCTGACCTTCAGCGAGCCGGTCTCGCCGCTGGTGCTGACCCTGGTGACACCCGACGGCACGCCGGTCGCGCTGACATCCTTCCGGCTCACCGACCAGACGCTGGAGATCGACAATCCGCAGGTGCTCAAATCGGGCACGCATGTGCTGAGCTGGCGCGTCATTTCCGCCGACGGCCATCCGGTCGGCGGCTCGCTCTTGTTTTCCATCGGCGCGCCGAGTGAGCCGCCGGCCGTGTCCGGAGCGGTCGACTGGCCGCTGCGGTCGGCGATCTGGATTGGGAAAGTCCTTCTCTACGCGGGTCTTTTCCTCGGTGTCGGCGGCGCCTACGCTATTGCCTGGCTGGCCGGTGGTGGTCGCGCCGGTCAGCGCTTTGTTGCCGGGACGATCCTGTGCGGGCTGTTGGCTGCGCCGCTGTCGCTGAGCTTCCAGGGACTGGATGCGCTCGGCGCGCCGCTCTCCCACCTGGCGCAGCCGGTTGTCTGGCGCACCGCGCTCGGCACCAGCTTCGGCTGGACGGTGTTGCTCGCCCTGATCGCGCTGGGGCTTGGCCTGCTGTCGCTGGCCGCGCCGCGCGCGGCTGCCAGGCCGCTTGCCCTTGCCGGGCTGGCCGGTGTGGGTGCGGCACTCGCCGCGAGCGGCCACGCCAGTGCCGCCGAGCCGCAATGGCTGACACGGCCGCTGGTTTTCGTGCATGGCGTCGGCATCGCTTTCTGGGCCGGCGCGCTGGTGCCGCTCGGCCTCGCGCTGAAGCGTCAAGCGGCCGGCGCCGTTGAATTCCTGCGCCGCTTCTCATGGGCCATCCTGCCCGTGGTCGCCTTGCTTGCCGCGGCGGGCATCGTGTTGGCCGTGATCCAGGTGGGGACGCCCTCGGCGCTGGTCAACACTGCCTATGGCCGGCTGCTGCTGGTCAAGCTCGCGCTGCTGGTCTTCCTGTTCACGCTGGCCGCCGTCAATCGCTGGAAGCTCACCGCTTCGGCCGAGGCGGGCGCGACCGAGGTGCAACGCAGGCTCACGCGCTCGGTCGGCGTCGAAGTGCTGATCGTGCTGGCGATCTTCGGGGTCGCCGCCGGCTGGCGCTTCACGCCGCCGCCACGGGCGTTGGCGATCGCTGCGGCGCAGCCGGTTTCGGTCCACATCCACGCGCTGCAGGCGATGGCCGATCTCAGCATCACGCCTGGCCATGCCGGGCCGGTCGTCGCCTCGATGATCATCATGACCGGGGATTTCGGGCCGCTCGACGCCAAGGAAGTGACGCTGGTGCTGTCGAAGCCCGATTCCGGCATCGAGCCACTGAAGCGCGCGGCGACCAAGCCCGGCGACGGCAGCTGGCGTGTCGACAATCTCGTCATCCCGGTTTCGGGCCGCTGGACGGTGCGCGTAGACATATTGGTCTCGGACTTCGAGATGGTGAAGATCGAGGCGCCGATCGACATCAGGCCGTAATGGTCCCGGCAACACAATTGGGCGAGGCGGTTGACGCGGGCCTGAAGGCCCGTCAATCATCCGCGCAATAACCGGCATCCAGCCAACGAAGAGCGCGAGCTCGAAAACACCAGATCCGGAAACAGGGAAGAAACGATGGAAAAAGCCGAAATCGGCCTGATCGGCCTTGGCACGATGGGCTCCAACCTGGCGCTGAACATCGCCGAGCACGGGCACCGCATCGCCGTCTTCAACCGCACGAGGGCACGCACCGACGCTTTCGTCGAGAATGCCGGTGCACTGAGGGATATGGTCGTTCCCTGCTACAGCCTGGAAGAGCTCGCCGCCGCGATCCGGCCGCCGCGCCCGATCATCATCATGGTGCTGGCCGGCAAGCCGGTGGACGAGCAGATCGAGGCGCTGCGCGGCGTGCTGTCGGCCAACGACATCGTCGTCGATGCCGGCAATGCCAATTTCCGCGATACAATGCGGCGCTTCTCCGAACTGTCCGGCTCTGGCCTGACCTTTATCGGCATGGGCGTGTCCGGTGGCGAGGAAGGCGCGCGCCATGGACCTTCGATCATGGTCGGCGGTACGGAAGATTCCTGGAAGCGTGTCGAGAAGGTGCTGACCGCCATCTCCGCCAAATTCAAGGACGAGCCCTGCGCGGCCTGGCTCGGCACCGATGGCGCCGGCCATTTCGTCAAGACCATCCACAACGGCATCGAATATGCCGACATGCAGATGATCGCCGAGATTTACGGCATCCTGCGCGATGGCCTGGGCATGGGGCCGAAGGAGATCGGCACGGTCTTTGAAAACTGGAACAAGGGCCGGCTCAATTCCTATTTGATCGAGATCACCGCCAAGGTACTGGCCGCCGACGATGCGAAGACGGGCAAGCCGGTGGTCGATATCATCCTCGACCGCGCCGGCCAGAAGGGCACCGGCAAATGGTCCGTCATCGAGGCGCAGCAGCTCGGCATTCCGGCGACCGCGATCGAGGCGGCGGTGGCGGCGCGCGTGCTGTCGTCGATCAAGGACGAAAGGCAGGCGGCTGAAAAGGCCTATGGCAATAGCGGCGTGACGAAGATTTCCGGCGACAAGGACGCGCTGTTGCATGATCTCGAACTGGCGCTGTTCGCCGGCAAGATCGCTGCTTACGCGCAGGGCTTTGCCGTGATGGCCGGCGCCTCGAAGGAGTTCAACTGGAACCTGCCGATGCCGACCATCGCCAAGATCTGGCGCGCCGGCTGCATCATCCGCTCGCAAATGCTCGACACGATGGCCGAGGCCTTCAGCAGTGGCGGCGCCTCGACCAATCTTCTGATGGCCCCGGCTTTCATCAGCTTGATGCAGGAGGCGCATCCGTCGCTGCGGCGCATCGTGGCAAAGGCTTCCGAAGCCGGTGCGCCGGTGCCGGCGCTGTCTTCGGCGCTTGCCTATTTCGACAGCTACCGCCAGGGGCGGGGCACTTCGAACCTGATCCAGGCGCAGCGCGACTTCTTCGGCGCGCATGGTTTCGAGCGCATCGGCGAGCAGGGTGCCTTTCACGGGCCTTGGGGCAGCGGCGCGGCGGGTTAGATCATGCTCATCAAGCAGCCGGCATTCCTTGCCGGCTCCGCCTAAAGAAACTTAACGCTCGACATGCGGCTACTCGATCCCGGGGATGCCGCCGATCTGCTGGGCGAGAAAATCGACCAGCAGCCGGACCCGGGCGATGGCCGCCCGCTCGGGTACGATCAGCATGCTGAGCGGAACAGACGGCAGCGCATAGTCCGGCAGGATTGCCTCGAGCCGGCCGGACGCCAGGAGATCGCCGACAAGCCATTGATGGGCGGGCGCAATGCCGCGCCCTGCGAGCAAGGCTTCGCGTGCGGCAAGTCCGTGGTCGACCCGAAGGCGTCCGGCAAACGGCACCACATGGCGCTCGCCGTTCGGTCCTTGCAGGACAAGGGTGTCGCTGCCGGCAACGTTTGACATGCGGATGCCCTCGTGACCGGCCAGGTCCCGGGGATCCGCAGGCCTGCCTCGCTCAGCCAGATAGCCCGGCGCCGCGACGAGCAGCCGCCGCGACTGGCCGAGCGCCCGCAACTTCATGGAACTGTCGGTGAGCGGGCCGAGACGAAGCGCGAGGTCGACGCCTTCCGTGACAAGGTCGATGCGCTCGTCGGTGAGGCTGAGATCGACGCCGATGTCGCGGTAGCGATCCTGAAACGCGAAGATCAGCCGGCTGACATGTAGAACCCCGATGGCCGCGGTGCAGGAGAGCCGGATCGTGCCGGCCGGCGCTCCTCGCGTGCCGCGAACCTCGTCGCCCGCCTGTTCGACAAGGCGCAGAATTTGCACGCTGTCGGCATAGTAGCGGCTGCCCTCGTCGGTCATGGCGACACGCCGGGTGGTCCTGCTGAGCAAGGCCACGCCGACGGCTTCCTCCAGTTCCCTCAAATGGCGCGTGACTGTCGACTGGCCGATCCCGAGGTCACGCGCGACCGCCGACAGGCTGCCTCGTTCAGCAACGCGAACGAAGGTGCGCATGCGCTCCAGCGTGACAGCTGATTTATCCATTAATCGGCAGAATATTATGCATTCCCTATATGTAGCGGATGATTCCGCCATTGGCTATCTCAGGGTCAACGTTTCCAACGGAGATCGATGAATCATGAAAGTCCTGCTTGTCTTTGCCCATCCCGAACCGCGCTCGCTCAACGGCGCGCTCCGTGACGTTGCCGTCAAGGAACTCCAGGCTCAAGGCCACGAGGTGCGCGTGTCCGACCTCTATGCCGACGGCTGGAAATCGGAGGTCGACCGTGCTGATTTTCCCGCGCTTTCGTCAGAAGCGCGGCTGGTGCCGGTGGCGGCCTCCAAACAGGCATACGAGTCCAATGCGCTGACTGAAGACGTCAAGACCGAGATCGAGAAGCTGCTTTGGGCCGATGCGCTGATCCTGCAGTTTCCGCTGTGGTGGTTCGCCATGCCGGCGATCCTGAAGGGCTGGGTCGATCGGGTCTTTGCCTACGGCTTCGCCTATGGTGTCGGCGAACACAGCGACAAGCGATGGGGTGACCGGTACGGCGAGGGCACTCTCGCCGGCAAGCGAGCAATGCTGATCGTGACGGCCGGCGGCTGGGAAGATCATTATTCCGCGCGTGGGGTCAACGGGCCGATCGACGACCTGCTGTTCCCGATCAATCACGGAATCCTCTATTATCCGGGCTACGACGTGCTTCCGCCGTTCGTGATCTACAGCGTGGACCGTCTCGACGAAGCTGGCTTCGAGCCCATCGCCGAACGCCTGCGCGAACGGATGCGAACACTGGCGACCACCGCACCCATTCCCTACCGGCGGCAGAATGGTGGTGATTACCTGATCCCGAGCATGCGGCTTCGTGCCGAACTGGGCGATCCGGGAGCAGCAGGCTTCGACCTCCATGTGAACCGCGGCGCGGCCGTCCAGAACGGTTCATTGTTTCACGCAACGCACGCGGATTTGCGGGCGTCGATCCAGACAGACGCTCAGTCGGAGCCCCGATAGGCCACAACCCCCTTCGGCTCGCTCAGGCTCTGCAGAGAGCCGGGCGCAGCGCCGCCTATCCAGCCGAGCACCGAGCGGGCGAGCTCGGAGCCGGCCAGCCGGAAGTCTTCGTTGACGACCAGCAATTCATGCCGGAACAGATGCAAAAGGTCCGACGACTGTTTCGACACCACGTCGACATCGTGGCCGAGCTTGAGGCCGGCATCCTCGATACCGGCGACGATGGCGAGCGTCGCGGCCGCGGCGCTGCTGATGATGCCGTCCGGCCTGATGTCGCGCCGCATCAGCTGCGCGGTCCTCGTCCTGATCTGCTCCATCGAGTGGTCGATCGAGACGATGTTGAATGGCACCTCGCTGGCGCCGGCTTCGCTCAGCGCGTCGGCAAAGCCGTCGACCGTGTGACGGTAGTAGCTCAAACCGACCGGCGGCGTCACCAAAGCCAGCCGTCGGCGGCCCATGCCGGCGAGATGGCGTACCGCCTCGGCCGCGAAGGCGTAGTTGTCGAAATCATGATAGGGATGAACCAGCCCCATATCCGTGCGGCCATGCGTGGCGAAGGGTATGCCGCGCTCCAGCATGTAGCGGGCGCGGGGATCGTTCGGTTGCGTGCGGGAAATGATGACGCCGTCGGCCGAGCCTGTTTCGACGAGATAACGAACCGGATCCAGCGGATCCTGCGAGCGCGAGTAAGGCGTGACGATCAGGTGGTAAGGCGTGTCGGCGATGACTTCCGTCACGCCATAGATGATGTCGGAGACGAAGCTCATGATCTCCTGATCGGTGTTGAGCACGAGGCTGATGACGTTGGTCTTGCCGGTTCTCAGGCGCACACCGGCGCGATTGGGCCGGTAGCCGATCTGCTTGGCGACGAGCTGGACGCGGCGCCTGGTCTCGGCGCCGATTTCCGGCGCGTCCTTCAGCGCGCGCGACACGGTGGTGACGCCGAGCCCGGTCATGAAGGCAAGCGTCTTCAACGTCGGCCGCTCTCGCGCCGACGCGTCCTCGTTCTTTTCCGTCCGCTGTCTGTCCATTCGTCCCGCCCGTCAGGCGCATAGCAGCCACAGGCCGGGTCGGCAATCGCCGCAATCCGCAACAAGGCGTGATTTCGAGCCCGGCGTCGTTCCAATATACTGAAACGTTACAGATTGCCAATGTCGCCTGCCGGGCGATGAATAGGACAGCGGACTTCTGGCGGGCAAATTCCTTTGGAATCCGTGGCAAACTGCCTCTCGTGGTAATTTTGCGCCGCAGCGACTGCATGTTGCAGCGCAGCACCGCCGATTCGCTCCAGAATTTGTTCGCGACTCGAAAAAATGTAAGACCGCCCGCATGCTCGGGGTTGCGCCATCCCTTCAATTGCCGTATCGAAAATCTGTAACGTTTCAGATTTCTGGGAGGAAGCCGAAATGCGATACAAATTCCTGACCTCTGCCTTTGCAGCGACGGTTGCGCTCAACGTCGCCGGACCGGCGGCCGCGACCGATCTGGAAGTCACCCATTGGTGGACCTCCGGCGGCGAGGCGGCGGCGGTCGCCGAACTCGCCAAGGCATTCGACGCCACAGGCAATCACTGGGTCGACGGCGCCATCGCCGGATCCGGCGGCACGGCGCGGCCGATCATGATCAGCCGCATCACCGGCGGCGATCCGATGGGGGCCACCCAGTTCAATCATGGCCGGCAGGCGGAGGAGCTGGTGCAGGCCGGCCTGATGCGCGACCTCACCGATGTCGCCACCAAGGGCAAGTGGACGGAAGTGGTGCGGCCCAAGAGCCTGCTCGACTCCTGCACGATCGACGGGAAGATCTATTGCGTACCGGTCAACATCCATTCCTGGCAGTGGCTGTGGCTGTCGAACGCGGCCTTCGAGAAGGCCGGGGTTCCGGTGCCGAAGAACTGGAATGAATATGTGGCCGCCGCTCCGGCGCTGGAGAAGGCAGGCATCGTGCCGCTCGCGGTCGGTGGGCAGGCCTGGCAGGCATCGGGCGCCTTCGACGTGCTGCTTGCCGCGGTCGGCGGCACCGACACCTTCCTCAAGGTCTACAAGGACAAGGACGCCAAGTTCGCAGCCGGCCCCGAAGTCGCCAAGGTCTTCAAGGCGGCCGACGATGCGCGCAAGATGGCCAAGAACACCAACGTCCAGGACTGGAACCAGGCGACCAACATGGTCATCACCGGCAAGGCCGGCGGCCAGATCATGGGCGACTGGGCGCAGGGCGAGTTCCAGGTCGCCGGCAAGGCCGCCGGCAAGGATTACACCTGCCTTCCCGGCCTTGGCCTGAACGAGGTCATCGCCACGGGCGGCGACGCCTTCTACTTCCCGCTGCTCAAGGACGCCGACAAGGCCAAGGCGCAGGAAGTGCTCGCCGAAACGCTGCTCGATCCCAAGACCCAGGTCGCCTTCAACCTCAAGAAGGGTTCGCTGCCGGTGCGCGGCGACGTCGACCTCAACGCCGCCAATGACTGCATGAAGAAGGGCCTCGCCATCCTGGCCAAGGGCGCGGTCATCCCATGGACGGATCAGCTGCTCTCGCAGGACAGCCAGAAGCAGAAGGAGGATCTTTTCTCGGAATTCTTCGCCAAGCCCGACATGAGCCTCGAAGATGCGCAGAAGCGCTTCGCCGACATCATCGCTTCGGCTGACTGACGACCGACGAGCCGCCTCGCTCCCGACCTTGCCAGACAGGGCCGGGAGCCCAGGCGCGCTGACTTTCCGCCCTTATCCGATCCAGCACGGCTGTACCGATGAGCAAGAGCGAACGCCCGAGCCAACTCTTCCGCAATCTCAATGCGAAGGTCGCTTCGATCCCGATGATCCTCACCGCAATGGTGGTCTTTGTCGGCGGCACCGCGTGGACGGTGCTTTATTCCTTCACCAATTCGAAGCTGCTGCCGCGGCTGAATTTCGTCGGGCTCGACCAGTATTACCGGCTGTGGGCGACACCACGCTGGCTGATCTCGATCGAAAACCTCTTGATCTATGGCGTGATCTCACTGGTGTTCTCGCTGGTGATCGGGTTTCTGCTGGCAGCCCTGCTCGACCAGAAGATCCGTTTCGAGGACACGTTCCGCACCATCTTCCTTTACCCCTTCGCGCTGTCCTTCATCGTCACTGGCCTTGTCTGGCAGTGGCTCCTCAATCCGGATTTCGGCGTCCAGGGCGTGGTACGAAGCCTCGGCTGGACCAGCTTCGACTTCAATCCGCTCTACAATTCCAGCATCGTCATCTACGGCATATCGATCGCCGCGCTTTGGCAAGGCACCGGGCTGATCATGTGCCTGATGCTGGCGGGCCTGCGCGGCATCGACGAGGATATCTGGAAGGCCGCGCGGGTCGACGGGATTCCCATGTGGAAGACCTATCTGTTCATCATCATCCCGATGATGCGGCCGGTTTTCATCACCACGCTGGTGATCATCGCGTCCGGCATCGTCAAGGTCTACGACCTGGTCGTGGCGCAGACCAGCGGCGGTCCCGGCATCGCTTCCGAAGTGCCGGCGAAATATGTCTACGACTACATGTTCTTCGCCCAGAACCTCGGCCAGGGTTTTGCCGCCTCGACCATGATGCTGTTGTCGGTGATGATCGTCATCGTGCCGTGGGCCTATCTCGAATTCGGAGGCCGCAAGCGTGTCTGATCATGCCGTCTCCCTGGCTGCTTCCCGCGCCGCCATCCGCGCCGATGCCTCCGGACCGAGCGGACCGAAGCCGCGACACATGTTTTCGCGCCGTAATATTTTCCTCTACGGTACGCTTGTCGTGGTCGCGCTCTACTACCTCCTGCCGCTCTATGTGATGGTCGTCACCTCGCTCAAGGGCATGCCGGAGATCCGCCTCGGCAACATCTTCTCGCCGCCGATGGAGATCACCTTCGAGCCCTGGGTCAAAGCGTGGTCGCAGGCCTGCACCGGCCTCAATTGCGACGGGCTGTCGCGCGGTTTCTGGAACTCGGTGCGCATCACCGTTCCCTCGGTGATCCTGTCGATCGCCATCGCCTCGGTGAACGGGTACGCGCTGGCCAACTGGCGCTTCAAGGGCGCCGACACATTCTTCGTCATCCTGATCGTCGGCGCCTTCATTCCCTACCAGGTGATGATCTATCCGATCGTCATCATCCTGCGCGAGATCGGCCTCTATGGCAGCCTGAGCGGCCTGGTGATCGTGCACTCGATTTTCGGCATGCCGATCCTGACGCTTCTGTTCCGCAACTATTTCACCTCCATGCCGGAGGAGCTGTTCCGGGCGGCGCGCGTCGACGGCGCCGGCTTCTGGGGCATCTACCTGCGCATCATGCTGCCGATGTCGCTGCCGATCTTCGTCGTCGCCATCATCCTGCAGGTGACCGGCATCTGGAACGACTTCCTGTTCGGCGTCGTCTACACCCGTCCAGACACCTATCCGATGACGGTGCAGCTCAACAACATCGTGAACTCGGTGCAGGGCGTGAAGGAATACAATGTCAACATGGCCGCCACCATCCTGACCGGGCTGGTGCCGCTGATCGTTTACTTCATTTCCGGCAAATTGTTCGTGCGCGGCATCGCCGCCGGCGCGGTGAAAGGGTGATGGCGATGGCGGCGAACGGCACCAGCGTTTCGATCCAGGACCTGTCGCTGAACTTCGGCGCGGTCTCGGTGCTGCAGACGCTCAACCTCGATGTGGCCGAGGGTGAATTCATCGTGCTGCTCGGGCCTTCCGGCTGCGGCAAGTCGACCCTGCTCAACTGCATCGCCGGCCTGCTCGACATTTCGGAAGGCCGCATCTTCATCAAGGGCAAGAACGTCACCTGGGAAGAGCCCAAGGACCGCGGCATCGGCATGGTCTTCCAGTCCTATGCGCTCTATCCGCAAATGACGGTGGAGAAAAACCTGTCCTTCGGGCTGCGCGTCGCCGGCATCGCCAAGGACGAGATCGCCAGGCGCATCGCGCGTGCCGCCGAGATCCTGCAGATCGAGCCGCTTTTGCAGCGCAAGCCGGCCGCACTCTCCGGCGGCCAGCGCCAGCGCGTGGCGATCGGGCGGGCACTGGTGCGCGATGTCGATGTCTTCCTGTTCGACGAACCGCTTTCCAACCTCGATGCCAAGCTGCGTTCGGAACTGCGCGTCGAGATCAAGCTTCTGCACCGCAAGCTGCAGAACACGATGATCTACGTCACCCATGACCAGATCGAGGCGATGACGCTGGCAGACCGCATCGCGGTGATGAAGGGTGGCGTCATCCAGCAGCTCGATGCGCCGCAGACCATCTACAACCGCCCGGTCAACCGGTTCGTCGCAGGGTTCCTCGGTTCGCCCGCGATGAATTTCGTCGAGGGGCAGCTGGAAGCGGCGGTGTTCAAGACCGGGGATCTGACCGTACCGCTCGATCGCTACGGCTTCGACGGCGCCGGCAACAAGGGCGGGCCTTGCGTGTTCGGGATCCGGCCCGAGCACGTTGCCTTTGGCGAGGCCGCGAACGCCATGCCCTTTGCCGCCGATGCCGCCGTCGAGATCGTTGAGCCGATGGGCTCCGATACGCTGGTGTGGACGAAGCTCGGCGGCCGCAATTTTTCCTTCCGCGTCGAGGCGGAAAAGACGCTGCGCAACGGCGAACCGATCCGGATCGGCTTCGATCCCGCACGCGCCTCGCTGTTCGACACCCCATCCGGCAACCGCATGTAGCTCCCGAGAAAACCATCCTCCCAAAGACAATCCCCAAGCAGAACGGACAGAGACGATGAACTGGTCATTCCAACTTTACAGCGCCCGCAATTTCTTGCCGTGGACCGATGTGCTCGAGATGCTCGGCAAGCTCGGTTACGCCGAGGTCGAAGGTTTTGGCGGCGTCTATGACGATCCCAAGGCCTTCCGCGCCGAACTCGACAAGAACGACCTGGCCATGCCGACCGGCCATTTTTCAATTGACGCGCTGGAAAATGATTTCGATGGCGTGCGCAGGATCGCCGAAACGCTCGGCGTCAAGCTCTTGATCTGCCCCTATCTGATGGCGGAGGACAGGCCATCCGACATCGCCGGCTGGCGCGGCTTCGGCGAACGCCTGGCCAAGGTCGGCGAGGTGGCCTCGAAGGCAGGCTATGGCTTTGCCTGGCACAATCATGATTTCGAGTTCCAGGCACTCGCCGACGGCTCGGTGCCGCAGGATCATATCCTGTCGTCCGCCCCCAATATCGGCTGGGAAATGGACGTTGCCTGGGTCGTGCGCGGCGGCGCCGATCCGTTGCCCTGGATCGAAAAGCACGGCCAGCGCATCAGTGCCGTGCATGTCAAGGACATGGCGAAGCCGGGCGAGGGGCTGGATGAGGATGGCTGGTCGGATGTCGGCCACGGCACGATAGACTGGGCCGGCCTGATCAAGGTGTTGCGTGCCAAGAGCGCTGCAAAATACTTTGTCATGGAACAGGACAATCCCAACGACATCGAGCGCTTCGCCCGCCGCTCGATCGCAACCGTCAAGAGCTACTAGGAACAACCACAATGGCAAAAAAACTGGGTATTGGCGTCATCGGCTGCGGCAACATCTCGAAGGCGTATTTCTCGCTGGCGCCGCTGTTTCGCGGCATCGAGATGCGCGCCTGCGCCGACCTCAACATGGACGCGGCCAAGGCGCGGGCGAAGGAGTTCAAGCTGCGCGCCGAGACCGTCGAGGATCTGCTCAAGGCCGACGACATCGACATCATCGTCAATTTGACCATTCCGGCCGTGCACTACGAAGTGTCGAAGCAGGTGCTCGACGCCGGCAAGCACGTCTATTCTGAAAAGCCGTTCGTGCTGTCGCTCAAGGAAGGCCAGGACCTCAAGGCGCGGGCCGAGAAGAGGGGGCTGCGCATCGGCTCGGCACCGGACACGTTCCTCGGCGGCGCGCACCAGCTGGTGCGCGAACTGATCGACGAGGGGAAGCTCGGCAAGATCACCAGCGGCACCTGCCATGTCATGGGCCACGGCATGGAGCATTGGCACCCAAATCCGGATTTCTTCTTCCAGCCGGGCGCGGGGCCGGTCCTCGACATCGGGCCGTACTACATCACCAACCTGATCCAGCTGATCGGGCCGGTGAAGCAGGTGGCAGCTTTTGCAACGACGCCGGCCAAGGAGCGGACCATCAGCTCCAAACCGCGCGCGGGAGAAAAGATCCCGGTCAACACGCCGACCACCATCCATGGACTGCTCGAATTCGAGAACGGCGCCGTGGTGACGCTCAACACGAGCTGGGATGTGTGGGCTCACGGCCATGCTCCGATGGAGCTCTATGGCGAGGCCGGAACCGTGTTCGTGCCGGATCCGAACTTTTTCGGCGGCGAGGTGCGCTTCACCGAAGAGGGCAAGCCCGTCAAGAAGCTGCCGAAATGGAAGCACCCGCTTGGCGTCCCGAACGAAATGCACGGCCAGGGCATGATGGCCAATTACCGCACAGCAGGCCTCGCCGACATGGCGCTGGCGATCACCGAAGGGCGGCCGCACCGCTGTTCCATGGAACTGGCGCTGCATGCGGTTGATGTCATGACAGGCATCCTGCGCTCCGGCGAGACCGGGAAGTACGTCGCCATGCAGACGACGTGCGAGCGGCCTGCCGCGCTTGGCGTCAAGCAAGCCAAGGAACTGCTGGCCAAGAAAAAGTAGGCGCGTGGATTATCGATAATTTCCTCCTAGCCTCTCCCCGTTCCCCCGGGGAGAGGGTAAGGATGGGGACGGGTACGCTCGTCGCGGCTGCGATGACGGTACCCCTTCCGTTCAGATTCGAGGATCTCCCATGCCCTATATCGCCGCTGAAAACCGTTATGAGAAAATGATCTACAACCGTTGCGGACGGTCCGGCCTCAAGCTGCCGGCGATCTCGCTCGGGCTGTGGCACAATTTCGGCGACGACACGCCGCATCGGACCAAGCAGGCGATCGCCCGCAAGGCTTTCGACCTCGGCATCACCCATTTCGACCTCGCCAACAATTATGGCCCGCCGCCCGGCTCGGCCGAGACCGCTTTCGGCGAGATCCTGCGCACCGATTTTGCAAGATATCGCGACGAACTGATCATCTCGACCAAGGCCGGCTACGAGATGTGGGCGGGCCCCTACGGCGAATGGGGCGGGCGCAAATACATGCTGGCCAGCCTCGACCAGAGCCTGAAACGGATGGGGATCGACTATGTCGACATCTTCTATTCGCATCGCTTCGATCCCGACACGCCGCTCGAGGAAACCATGGGCGCGCTCGACCATGCCGTGCGTTCGGGCAAGGCGCTCTATGCCGGCATCTCCTCCTACAATTCGCAGCGCACCCGCGAGGCCGCCGACATATTGAGGCAACTCGGCACGCCCTGCGTCATCCACCAGCCAAGTTATTCGATGCTGAACCGCTGGGTCGAGGAGGACGGGCTGCTTGACACGCTCGAAGGGCTCGGCGTCGGCTCGATCGTGTTCTCGCCGCTGGCGCAAGGCATGCTGACCGATAAATATCTCGGTGGCATTCCCGATGGCAGCCGAGCCTCGCAAGGCAAGTCGCTGAAGACAGCTTTCATCAACGACCGCACCATCGCCAACATCAAGGCGCTCGACGCGATCGCGGCCAAGCGCGGCCAGACGCTGGCGCAGATGGCGCTGGCCTGGGTGCTGCGCAAGGGCAAGGTGACGTCGGCGCTGATCGGCGCCAGCCGGCCCGAACAGGTGGAAGACTGCGTCGGGGCGCTGAAGGTGCTCGATTTCAGCGACGCCGAACTCGCCGAGATCGACACTTACGCGCGCGAGTCCGACATCAATCTGTGGGCGGCCTCCGCCGAGCGCAAAGGCCCGCCGAGAAAATAGCGGGGCCCAGAAGCCTGCAAACCGAAACGGCGGGAGCATTCCCGCCGTTTCCTTATCCGAGGTGACTTTGGCTTCAGGGCGTTTTTGGCTTCATGGCCGTGCCCAGGCCCGGCTTCGGCTTTTCCGGAGCTGGAGCCTTGGTCTTCATCTTCTCATCGATCCAGCCGGTGTAGTTGGCCAGCCGCGTATAGATGCCATAGGCGTCCTTATGGCCGCAGGCGGCACTGCCGTCGGCCGGCCCTTCGCCCCAGGAGACGACACCGACCTGGACCGGACCGTCGCTGCCGGTCATGAACAGCGGGCCGCCGCTGTCACCATTACAGGCATCGCGTACGCCGCTCGTGGTACCAGCGCAGATCATGTTTGATGTCAGCGGGTCGGTCATGTCGGCGGCGATCGCGTTGGCGGCGTCGTCGATGCCTTTTTCCGAATAGCGCATGCGGTGCGACAGGTCGCCGAGCGCGGCTTTGAGGTCATGCGCGTAGATGGCCTTGATGCCGCTGTTGCAGGCGCTGTTCGGCTGAAGGTCGAGATCGGCGACCATCAGCGTGGTCGGGAAGGTGCCGTCCTGCATCTTGCCCCAGCCGGTGACCGTGGTCTTGCCGGCCTCGGGCGTCGCCTCATGGGTCAGCTTGATCGTCGGCGCATCTGCCGGTTCGGCCAGCCTCAGCAGGCCGAGATCATTGTCGAGCGTCTGCTCGCTGTAGCCCTCGTTGACGATGACTTCGATCACCTTGTGGCGCTTGCCTTCGCTGAGATCCGTGGCTCCGGTCAGCACGGTCACAGTGTCGGGTGAGATCGGACGGCCCTTGTCGTTGAGGCAGTGCGCGGCGGTCAGCACCCATTGCGGCGCGATCAGGCTGCCGCCGCAAAACTGCGCGTTTGCCTGCGAGGCGGGGTTCTCGTCCAGCCGGTTGCTGGTGAGAAGCGCGACCTGGAATGGATAGGCGCCCTTCTCGGCCTGGTTGCCGCCATAGACGCGATCGGCGCCGTCGGGATTCTCAGCCGCTGCCTTGGCCCTGGCTTCGTTCACCCGTTGCATCGGCGAGACCGCCGCTTCCGGCCTGACGGCGGCCTCGTCCGCCCGCCCGGTGTCGATCGAAGTGACGGCAGCGGCGATGCCAAGCAGCGATGCGGCAACGATTGGCCCGAACCGATTTGTGATGTGCACCTGAACCTCCTGAGACAATTCTCCCGCGCGGATCGACGCCGGGCATTGTGCAAGGAGGTTCCGGTTCGACGAGCCCGCACACGTGCCGTATCGAAACGGCGCGCGATCGGTCACAAAACCGAATCCCACTTTTGCTAACCGTGCCCGCGAGTAGAACCCGCGCAAAACTCTATAGCCCCCCACGGGCTACGTGGAAGCGATTTGTCATTGCCAATGTTGGATTATTTTAGGCAGTATATCGCTGACCGGTCTTTTTGTGGGGGCTTTAGATTGACCATGGTAAACAACGACCGGGTGGGCGCGTCGCCAGGCTTGCTCATTTTTTGGCGCCACCACGATCTCGACAATATTTCTGTATTTTGATCCAGTCCTTGCTGACTTTTTGGGAGAGTCTCACCATGACAAAACTGACATACGCTATGATTGCATCCGCATTGCTTTCCACGGCGATGTGGGCGGTTCCTGCTTTCGCCGATCCTGGCTCAGCCAGTTCCGGCAACGGGGAAAGCATGCGGGACGTGACTTCGGGCGACTTCAAGCCGGGGCGGGCAAAACCGATCACGACACCGAAACTTACCGATGAAGACAGCCGCGCCGCGCCGCTCACCGACGAAGCGACGGCTGTCAAATCCTATGGCATCGTCGGACGGTCCGCCGATGGCAAGGAGATCAAGATCGAGCCGAGCGAGGCGCTGCGGGAACTGATCATCAAGCAACTGAACGCCCCGGCCGATGGGCCGGAAGGCACCCAGCGCAAGACCGAGGATCCTGATCTTGGCGAAGGCGAAGCCGGTCGCCAGGTTTTCGGCGCCGACGATCGCGTGCAGGTCAAGAACACCAAGACCTATCCGTTCTCGGCCATCGGCTATCTCGAAGCCAAATCGCCGAAAACCGGCAGCTTTGGTAGCTGCTCGGCGACGCTGATCGGTCCGCGCACGGTGCTCACCGCCGCGCATTGCCTCTATAGCCATGAGGACAAGGACTGGCTGGCGGACTATCTGTTCGTGCCAGGTCTCAACGGCAGCACCGCCGATGACGCCCCGTTCGGCGCCTTCACCTTTGAAAGCGCCTATGTGCTGCAGGGCTTCATCGACAACTACCAGGGCTATTACGGTTCGGTGATTCCATGGGATCTCGGCATCATCACGCTGAAGCAGGATGTCGGCACCAATCTCGGCTGGCTGGGCTACGCCAACTATGACGATCTCGGCGACTTCACCGCCAATCTCGTCGGCTATCCCGGCGACAAGCCGATGGGCACGATGTGGAAGGCAAGCTGCGAGGTGCATGCCGAAAACATCGCCCCGGAATATTTCCAGTATGACTGCGATACGTTCCCGGGGTCGAGCGGCAGCTCGGTCTATGCCTATGACAACAACTCCAAGCAGCGCATCATCACTGGCGTCAACGTGGCGGAGAGCCCCGACGCGAACACCGCGGTGCGCCTGAACGCCGCCAACATCCAGTGGATCAACAGCCTTTACAAGTAATACTCGTAACGGCAGTTACAGGAAGGCGGCGGATCAATCCCGCCGCCTTTTTCATGCCGACCCCTCCGTGCGGCTTCTCTTGCACGCGGACCGCGCCCCGACTACGCTTGATCGGCCCAAGGGGTTGGGCATCCAAAGGGGGCGAGGAGCATGGCGCGGGCAAGGGCAGTGCTTGGTATCGCGGCCGCATTCATGCTGGCCACGCCGACGCTTTCACCGGCTTTCGCCGATTCGGCCACCATCCCCGGCGCCTGGGCGGAACGCGTGCAGATCCTCTACCAGAGCGACACGCGCTCGGTGCTGCGCAGGGCGGTGCGGGTGTGGGATTTCCATCCGGAGAAGGGCCTCGACTTCACCTGGGAGCCGGCGGCGGGCCAGTCGCCCGACCGGACGATCGCTCAGGATGGGACGATCAACGGCAAGGGCCGATTGGTGTGGCGTGTGCGTGGTTCGGCGAGCTACGATCCCAAGACCGTCTATTCCAGCTATTTCGGTGACATCATAAACGGCCGGCCCGACGGGCAAGGCAGGCTCGAATTGCGCTCGGGCGAGTTCTTCGATGGGCACTGGCTCGAAGGAGAACTCGACGGAAAGGGCATCCATGTCGATGCCGAGGGCAATCGCTATGAAGGACAATTCGTCAAGGGTGTCCCGAACGGCGAGGGCAGGTTGCTGTCGAAGACCGGCGAAATCTTTGCCGGCTCATTTGTCGATGGCGTAAAGAACGGCAAGGGCCGCACACGGCTCGCTGGAGGTACGGTCTACGAATCCCAATGGATGATGGGCAAGGAAATCGGCGGCACGCGGCCCGACGTTCTGGCCAACGCCAAAGTGGGCGGACTGCTCAAGGCACAGGCCGGCGGCGGCGATGCCGACAAGGTCGAGATCGGCGTCATCGTTGACCAGCGCATGACCCAGCAGGCCGACATGAAATACCAGCATCTGGTGCGCGACGAGGACGTCGCGATCTATCCCGAGGACAACCTCTACAACGACGCCTGGAACGGCACCGGGCAGATCAATACGACCAATGTCCATGAACGTCTGGATTGGGAGGACACGCCGGCCTTTGCCGAGGTCGATCTGAGCACGACGGACCAGTCCAGGGTCAAGCTCGACAGGCTGGAGATGAAGGTCGCGGCCAGCGACGCCTACCGCAAGCCGATGCTCTCCATCTCCGAGCATTTCGGCTGCGTCGGCTTCCGGCCTGATTTCTCGGTCATGAACAGTGGCTGGGGCGAGGCCAGGGACATGAAGATGTCGATCCAGTTCACCACGGTGGACGAAGAGGGCAATCCGACCGGCCAGCCGAGCCGCATGTTCACGAAGGATGTCGGTGCTTTCGGCGACGGCGTCGATGTGTCGATCAAGAGCGTCCTCGACGAGGCCGGCGTCGACACGGCGAGCCTGGAAACAGGGCGTTTCCCCTGTCCGTCGGTCGATAGTCTCAATGTCTGCCGCAGCCAGCTCACCAACAAGATCAAGTTCGGCGAGGTTGGCGACTATCTCGGCATTTTCAACCAGGCGATGACGCTGAACGCGATCGGCAAGTTCGACTATTCCTGGGCGGACGATGAGGGCAATGTCTATCAGCAGAGCGAGCCGTTTCGCGCACAGATGACCATGGCCGTCTTCGAGGTTCCCGAATCGATGGCCGAATGCGGCGACGGCGGTGGCGGTAGCCCGGAAGCCATGCGCTACCAGAACATCGAGTTCCCGATCGGCAAGCATGACTACACCATTGCCATGCCGGTGCGCGGCAACAAGAACGTCAGCGCCTATACGGCGCGGTTGAAAATGTGGTCGGCGATGTCGTCGATCCACCGCTTCAGCATCGCCGCGCATTTCGCCGACGGCAGTGTGCGCGAGAGCAAGCCGGTGAGCTTCTTCTATTTCCGGCCTAAGCAGTCGCTGTTCGAAACCAAGACCGAGCCGACGGCGTGCTATCTGCCCCGCCAGATGATCGGCTGCGGCTAGAGGGTGTGTCGATATTCAGGTGAGGCCGGCCTGCAAGCGGCGTTTTCTTGCGCTTCCGGTGCTCACGTACTTTAGTACGCTCCGCTCCGGTTCTCAGAACCCACCGTTTTCGACGCGGCCTGACCTGAATCTCGACACACCCTACGGTGCTTCCCATCGAAATGAATTCCAGGCTGGGGGCGGCCATTTGCGGCCCATTTCGAAATAGTTGGGTAGCGGGATGAGCCTGGTGAAGATCGTGCCCTGGGCGAAGACGCGCAGTTCCAGCATCGAGCCCGACGAGCGTTGCGCGCTCTGGTCGAACAGGAAATTGCCGAGCGAATAGACCTCCGCCACATCGCCGCCGGCAAGCGGCACGATCGCCTCGCTCGACACATGCGGATGACCACCGACGATGGCCGTGACGCCGCGCAAACGCATCTCGTCGGCTAGCCTGGCTTCGCGTGCCGAGGGTTCGGTCTTGTACTCACGGCCCCAGTGGACGAAGGCGACCACCGGCCGCACGGCATTCTCGTGCAGCAACCGGTCGAGCAAGGCAGGGGTGAGCAAGTCGGTGTTATCAGACCCGTTGGTGTCGATGTCGGTCAGGCCGACAAGGTCGAGATCGGCAAGCGCCAGCGTCTCGCCCTGGCCGAAATGCGGAATGCCCGCCTCGTCCAGCGCGCGCAGCGTCTCGGCATAGCCCGACGGTCCCAGATCATAGGCGTGGTTGTTGGCGAGGCCGACCCCGGCGACATGCAGCCGCTTCAGCATCTCGACAGCCAGGCCCTGCGGCATTGCCAGCGTCATGTCGTCGATCGCTTCCGGCACGTTGGGCAGGATGACGCCTTCAAGATTGACGATGAGCGGCTGTGAACGGGTCAAGGACAGGATGCTGTCGACGATCCGGTCGGCGATGCCGTCGCGCAGCAAAATCCTCTTCATGGCGCGGCCGAAATTCACGTCGCCGGCGATATAATAGATCTTGTCCTTCGGCCGTGCCGGGCTGTTGAAACCGGGGCCGAAGGTACCGAACAGCGCCACCACATAGCTGGTGGTGCGCTCGACATAGTCGGACGTATGTTCCTGCGAATTCTCGCTGGCGACGACCAGCGGCTGGGCGCCGAACAGTTGGCGCTGCAGCCTGGTCTGGATATAGAGCGCGCCAACGGAGTCCGCGTGATCGGGCTGGCGAAGCGCCGCGATGCCGTCGAGAGAGCCGGCGGCCAGCATGTTGATCGACTGCTGGTCGAAACGGCGTGCCTCGTGCTGCGGCAGATAGTGCGAGAAGTCGGTGGATTCGACGATCAGTGTGTCCTGGTCGACGATGGCCTTGAGCGCCTCGGCAAGCCTGTCCCAGTCGCCGCGCTTCGCCTTCACCGACATCGCCACCGGAACGATCTTCGCCTCGGGGAAATAGTGATGCAGGAAGGGCAGCATGGCGCGCACGCCATGTTCCTTGTCGAACAGGCAGGATTCTTCGACCATGTCGCCGTTCTTCTCCAGGAGGCGCACGGCGTCGGTGTCGGCCATGACCGGGCCAAGCACGGTGTCGAAGCCGCGCATGGAGGTGGCATAGAGCTTGTGCGTCTTGTGGAAATGGTCCGGCGACAGGATGACGATGCGCTTGTAGCGGAAGCCCGAGGCTGCGTGGAACCCCAGCGCCACCAGATCGGCGGCCAGGAGATGATGCGGCACGGTGATGCCGGTCAGCCGCTGGTTTGAGGGCTCGACACTGGCGACATTGGCGATGGCATCCTTGAACAGAGTGGCGTCGTCGTAGAATGGCGGGAAGTTTTCCATGCCGGGCGGGCAGGTGACGGGTGCGGCAAGGGTTGGGAGGGGGAGGAAGAACAGGATTGCCATAGCCGGCCAGATTCGCGCGAGAGGGGTGTCTGGGCGCCGACTTTTGATGCTCATGGCTCGGCCAACACGATGTTCTCCACGCCGCCGACATAATAAAACGGCTTCTGCTTCGAAGCGGTCAGCCGTACCACCTCGCGCGAGATGAAATCGGCGAGGCCGAACAGTGTCACGCCGCCATCGGAAGTCCTCGCCTTGCCGCGCAGGCCCTCGAGGATCGAGTAGGTGAAGACGCCGTGGCCGAGCTCGGGCAATTCGGCGGCGGTGTTGTTGGCGGCGGTGGCCGAGAAAACCACGATGCGCGCGTCCTGCGCGTCCTTTTCCAGGCGCGGATTGAAGGCGTTGGCGGCGTGGCAGGTGTCGAGCAGCATGAAGCGCATGCCCTTGGCCCGCTCGACCGATTTCTGGATGTCGGACCAATCGACCAGCGAGGAGCGCTTCCAGCGCTCCGCATCCTGTTTGCGGCCGTCGGTCGGGATGAAATAGTAGTCCTCGTCGATGTTGATGCCATGGCCGGCGACGAAGACGAGGGTGGTGTCATGTTCGCCCGGCCTGTCGAGGAAGTCGGCGAGCTGGTCGTCGATTGTGTGCGAGTCCGGCTCCATGATCTTGTCGGCACTGGCAACCTTGTAGGTCTGCTGTGCCTTGTCGGGGTTTTCGTCGAGCGCTTCGCGATTGACCAGCACCAGCGTCTCCATCGACGAGAACAAGGGCGCCGATTTCTGCGCGACCACCTTGAGGAATTCGGTGGCGTCGTCGACGGGGTAGCGCAGGTCGCAGGCCCGACCGGAGCAGGCATCGGTCAGGAACGGGTATTTGTCGACGCCGATGACCGCGACATAGAGCTTGCCCTTGGCCTCGGCCTTCTCGGTCTTCCTCGCCAGCGCGGTCACGCTGCGCTCGGTCAGATAGCCATATTCGTTGGTGCCGGTGACGCGGATGGTGTTCTGGCCATTCTCGACCGGCACCTCGACAATGGTTCTGTCGCCATCGGCCGAGCGGGTGGCGATGTCGCCGACGTTGCGGCTGTTCGACAGGATAGAGAAGCCGGCGACATCAGCGCCGGCCTCCCTGGCGCCCGTGATCTCGACGGCGACGTAGCCGTCGCGAACCTTGCTCTGGTCGTCGGCGACGCGGATGCCGAATTCCGGCGGCTTGCGCTGGAGAAGCTTCCGCAGCTCATTGTCGACACCCGGCCGCATCTCCTGGACAGCCTGCCTGGCGCTGCGCAGGATGATGGCGCGGCGCACCATTTCCGGGCTCCAAAGATATTTTTTCAGCTGGCCGGCGCGGACGAAGCGGCCTTCATGGTCGCGGCCCTGGTTGACGTGCCAGCCGATCAGCTTGTCGCCCTCGTCGGAGGAATAATAATAGCCCTGCGGCATCCAGGCGATCCATTGCGACCCGGTAAAGAACATCGACACGATCAGTTCGTGCGTCTTCAGGTTCCAGAGCCGGAGCGTCTGGTCGGCGCTGCCGGTGACCAGCAGGCCGGCCTTTTGCGAGGCGACCATGGCGTTGACCTCGCCGGTATGACCGGTGAATTCACCCGATACCCTGGCGGTGGCGGATTTGTATTCCAGCAGCGTGCCGTCATTGCCGCCAGTGATCAGGCCCAGCCCGTTGTCGATCAGGGTGTAGGCGGAATGGGCAAAGCCGTTGGTGGCGTCGTTCTCGATCGTGCGCACGACCTTGCAGTCATGGACGATCTCCAGAACCGCGTTTTCCAGCGCATCCTTTCCGCCGGCCGTGGCGTGCAGCGACCATTGTCCGTCACTCAGCATGGCGCGGGCAAAGGAGTTCGGCTCCGTCAGCGGCTGCGGGCCATCGAAGAACCGCTCGGCGGTGGGCAGGTCCAGTCTTCGATCCAGCGCCCCCAATTGTTCCGGGCAGGCAATGCGCTCGGGGCAGGGGTTGGCATCGCCCCAGGCGATGACGCCGTTGGCCGCATCGATGCCGACCGCGGTCACCGGTTCGCCCGATCCCTGCAGCAAGGCCTTGCGTTCGCCCGTCGCCGGATCCCAGATCTGGATGGCGTTGCGGGTACCGCCGGCGGTCGCCACCAGCGAGCCGTCGGCAATGGCGGTGCTGGCATAGACGGTGCCATCGTGACCGGCATAGTCGAGCACCTTGTCGCCGGTGCCGGTGTTCCAGACGATGGAGCGATGCTTGTCGGCACAACGATAGCCGCAGGAGGCGACCAGGCGTGATCCCTTGGCGAAGCTCAGCGAGCCGATGAGGAAATCCTGCTTCGGCATGGTGCGCACCAGCTTGCCGTCAGCCGCATTCCTCAGCTGGACCTGTCCGTCCCCGCTGCCGGTGGCAAACAGGCGGCCATCCTGCGAAACCGCGAGCGCCATGACGCCGACGTCGCGCAGCGGATCGGCGTCGGCGGGCAAGGCGATCTCCTCGCCCTTCGTCATATCCCAGAGCCGGATCCCATTGTCAGTCGTCGTCGCCGCCAGCCGGGTTCCCGCCGCGGCGAAAGCCAGTTTGTCGATGTGCCAGGAATCGGCGTCGAGCTTCTTGTCCAGCGTCCACCCGGCCGCGGATTTGTCGTCGAGCTTCCAGAGATAGACGACGCCGTCGGCGCCGCCGGCAGCCAGGGTCTTGCCGTCGGGAGAGAAGGCAAGGTCATAGGTCGCGTAATCGGCGGCCTTGAGCACGGCTCTCATCCTGCCGGTGGCGACGTCGAACAGCCTGATGTCGCCATAGGGCGGCTTGTCGCCGAGTCCGGCGCCGAAATAGCCGCCGGCGGCGATCGTCTTGCCGTCAGGCGAAACCGCGACGGCGAAAATTTTGCCGTCATTGCCGTTGCCGAGGTAGCCACGGAGGGTGCGCAGGCTGACGCCGCTTTGCCAATCCCAGACGCGGATGGTCTTGTCGTCCGAGGCCGAGACGAGTTCCTCGCCATCGGGCGTGAAGGCGAGATCGCTGATCCGGGCGCTGTGGCCGCCGGTGTCGAGATCGAGGTGGAAATCCGGGGCGTCCTCGGCATGGGCGACCGACGCCGAGACCAGGGCTCCGGCCATGGCGAGCCAGCGGCAGGCGCGCATGAGGCGGAAGCTCACCCCGGCCCTTGTCATCCCGGCCCTTGTCATCCACGGCCTTGTCATCGTTATTTGGTTTCAGCCGACGGTTGCCCGCTGCGCACATAGGCTTCGATCGCGGTGGCGAAAGTGGGTGAGCCCGCCTTGCGCTGCCTGTCGATATAGCCAGCAAAATAACTCCAGAAGGAGACGGCATAGTCGCGGAAATAGGCGTCGGTCACCTTGCGCGAACACAGGTCGCCATCGACGCAGAAGGAAAGCCGGTTGAGGAAATAGACGATGCGGTCGAAATTCTCATTGAAGTCGGCCAGCGGCATGTCGCCGCCCGAAGCGCTCATCGCCTCGATGCCGATGCGCTGCCTGAAGACCTGCTCCTCGGTCGAGGAAGGGTTGGCGCTGAGCAGATTGTCATATTTGGCATTGAGGGCCGCGAGACGGTCTTTCAGCGCCCGCTGCGCCTGCTGATAGTCCTTGGTCTCCCATAGCTCGACGAGCGACATGGTCTGCTCGACGCGCTTCTGTTC
Source organism: Mesorhizobium sp. BH1-1-4 (assembly GCF_020165665.1). Classification (NCBI taxonomy): domain Bacteria; kingdom Pseudomonadati; phylum Pseudomonadota; class Alphaproteobacteria; order Hyphomicrobiales; family Phyllobacteriaceae; genus Mesorhizobium; species Mesorhizobium sp. BH1-1-4. The sequence continues at coordinate 72,987 of NZ_JAIUIN010000018.1, read as the reverse complement.
CTGATTGGCCAGGAACTGATAGACCGAGAATCCCAGGGTAAAGATGATGGCGAAGCGGACCAGCATGCCCGACCAGGCATAGACGAGCATGCGCCAGTCCCGGTCGGTGAAGGGGTTGCTTTCCTTCTTGATCTCATGGGCGCTGGGCCAGGGGAAACCTTCCGTGGTTTCCGGCAAGGCCTGCTTCGCCGCCGTTTTTGCCGGCACGGCAACCGCTGTCTGCTTGGGCGCCCCCGCCGGTTTCTTCATTTGCAGCTGTCCAGTTCGATGGTGGCGGAGGGATCAAGCACGACGCCCGGCGTCTCGAGCTGCTTCTTCAGGCAGGCCAGCTGCGGGCGCGAAACGATGAACTGCATGTCCGGCTCCGCCGGTGCCTTGTTCGGCGACGGCAAGGCCTCGACGATGCCGCGCGAGGCGCAGCCTGATAGGTCGACCACGATCGCGTCGCTGCTGGCCTTGGCGAACTGGTCGTACTGGTCGAGAAAGCAGCTCGCCAGTTCCGAATTGATGACCACCTGCTTGGCACAGAGGCCGCAGGCGTCCTGCGCCGACGCACTCGCGATCAGCAGCATGCCGCCGGCAAGACCGGCAACCGTCGCGCGCCAGGAAAATACGGACTTTTTCACAATCGATCCCACCCGCTTCATGCGGCCGTCATGCCCCAAGGGCCGCAGCCTGCAATGTTCTCATATCGCGCCGATCGCGCAAGGGCCGGCGCGGCAGGGCCGAGCGGCGCTGGCGCCAGAGTTCAGGCGCGCGGCACTGTCTCTATCGGGAAGATCATTACCGCGCCCTTCGGACCGCTCTTGTCGGCAAGCCGCATCACCGATCGGGTCGACGGCGCCATGCCGATATCGGCGAGCATGTCGGAGAAGCCGGCGGGGCCTATCCCGCGTGTCGCCGAGGCGACGCCATCCTGCTCCAGGAAGCTCAGGTCCTCCTTCTCGCTCTCCGGCGGTGCCTCGGTCAGCACCGCGATCATCCGTTCCATGCCGAAACTGACGTCGGAGAATTTCAGCAACCCCTGCTCGAGCGTTGCTTGCGGCGCCAGCCGCTCGGCTATGATGTGGGTGATCGAATAGTCGCTGCCGACATAGAGCACATTGATGTCGACCAGCTGGTCCGAACTGTTCTTGGCCAGCACATGCACCTGGTCGTCCGGTGAGACGCGTGGCACCACTGAAGCCTGCAAGGGTTCGAGGCCCTCCTTGTCGCGACGCTTGACCTGGAATTGCACGTCGACGTCCTCGGGCTTGTAGTCGGAGGCCGCGGCCAGCCTGGAAAGCCCGGTGGCCCGGAAGATGGTGCGCAAATTCCTGGTCGTCGCATCGACGAGTTTCTGGCGGTCGTCGGCGTGGATGATGATCAGCGGCGGCTTGCTGCCATCCTTGAAGGTCACTTCGCCCGAGGCCGGCAGGAACCATAGAGCCGGCTTGTCGGTGGCGTTCTTGTCGGCGCCGGCAATGGCGTTCTCGCGCATCACCGCGAAGCGAAGCTCGGCGCTCTTGCCCGGATCGACCAGTTCGATGTTGAAGCCGGTCTCCTTGGCCGCGGCCAGTTCGTCGAGAACCGAATTGACGAGTGCTGTTTCCGCCTCCAATCCCTTGGTCGCGGCCGGCCGCGCGACGGCGAGCCTGTAGTCGACGGCGATCTCCGCCACCCGGGCATAGGCGTGGGCGGGGATATCGGCGACTTTCAGCGCCGGCTTCTTGTCGAATTCGACCGTCTTGACGCGGCTCTCCAGGTTCTTCGCCGATTGCACTTCGAGATAGCCGACCGCGTCGGACAGCGACGACAGCGCCGACGGCAGGATGGCGAGCTTGCTGCCGGGAGTTAGGCGATGCAGCAGACCGGCGCCTATCGTCGCCTCGCCGTCCTTGACGACGATGGGCCACTGCATGATCGCATCGGTCTTGTCGGTGCCGAACACGCGCGCGTCGAGTTCGCCTTCGAACAACGGCGTCGGCCGGGTGCGGCTGTCGGCAGAATATTGCTGCAGCACGGCCTGGCCGAGCTGCCGGTAGGTGATGTCGGGGTTTTCGGCGAGCTTCGACAGGATGGTGAAGGTGAACAGGCCAAAGCGTGGCGCATCGGGCGTGCCCTTGGGCAGCGGCATCTCCGGCGTCGTCTCGACCGTCTGCGCGGCATAGAAGGCGACCAGCTTGCCCTTGGTGATCGGCTCGCCGCCGGTCGGCGTCAGGTTGAAGGCAGGCTTGCGCTGACCGTTCTCGTCGAGGCCGCGCGATGCGCTCGCGACCGTGTCCTCATAGGTCTTGATGGCCGCCGCCCTGGCGTCCTCGTCGCCGCCGACCAGATCAGCGAACTCGACCTTGCGTTCGAACTCGTCTTCGACATCGACCGCGCGGGTTGCCGTGCCGGAATGGCAGCAGTCGAACACGACCCAGACGAAGGCGCCCTTGTTCCTGATGGCGTCGAGCGCGTCGCCGATCTCATTGTCGACGAGCGCGTTCGGCACACCGGCGTCCCTGTTGATCCACTTCTCGATGTCGACCGGCAGGAAAATCTCATCGAGGCCGTCGGTCTCGTCGCCCTTGACCCTCTCAGGCTGCTGGGCGCCGTGGCCGGACAGATGCAGGTAGACGAAGTCGTCGCGCTGAACCTTGGCCGCCAGGTCCGCCAGCCCGGCCTTGATCGCCGCATGGGTCGGCAGGTCCTTGGCGCCGGGCACGTCCTTGGCCAGCAGCGTGACGTTCTCCGGCGCGAAGCGCACCGGATCAGGCACGTTCTTCAAGAGATATTCGTGCACCAGGCCGGCATCGTTCTTCGGCCCGATCAGCCAGTTTCGCTGCGGCAAAGCAGGATATTCGGTGCAGGCGACCAGCAGCGCATGGTAGGTGCGCGAAGCGGCCCGCGCGCGGAACGACACCGCACCGGCGGCCATCAGCGCGGACGTGCCGACAAGCAGCGTCCGCCGTGTCAATTTGATCATGTTGCTTCCCCAAGCCCGAACCAATTTCCCAAGCGTGGCAAACTTCGCCGAAGATTTTGTCAGTATTTTGAATGCCGCTCCGCTATCAATCCCGCCACTGCCGTTACATCGGCACGTCGTCGATTGGTCCGGCTACAACAGAAGAGTAGCAAAGACCGCGGTTCGCCGCTATCTGATTGGGATCAGGCGGTTTGCACGTGCAGACAACCGCGCGTGACGCAGGACGAGTTGGAACAGGACCATGGCGGCAAGGGATGTGCTGACGAAAAACCAGTTGTGCGTGCTCGAGAAGCTCGAGACCGCCAGCGGGCCGCTCAGCGCCTACACACTGCTCGACCAGCTTCGCGAGCGCGGTTTTCGTGCGCCATTGCAAGTCTATCGCGCTCTCGACACGCTGGTAAAATCCGGCTTCGTGCACCGGCTGGAAAGCATCAATTCCTTCGTCGCCTGCGCCGAGCCGCATGACCACAGCCATGCGATGACCGCGTTCGCGATTTGCGACACATGCGGGCAGGTGACCGAAATGTCCGACCACGACGTCGACCACCGGCTGAACGAATGGGTCAGTTCCACCGGCTTCGCCGCCAAGAAGGCGGTGATCGAGTTTCGGGGGACCTGTGCGAAGTGCCGGGCCGAGGCGGCCTAGACCTTTTGCTTCGCCCGTGGACGAACGAAGGTTAGGCGCTAGTGCGCCTCGTCCCAGTTGTTGGCGGCGCGCGCGTCGACATGGAGCGGGACCGACATCGAGACCGCCGGCATCGCCGCGTTTTCCATGACGTGGCGCACGACCGGGATTGTCGCCTCGACTTCGGCCTCGACCGTTTCGAAGATCAGCTCGTCATGCACCTGCAGAAGCATGCGGGCGGACAGCCTGGCCTTGTCCAAGGCTTCCTCCATGCGGATCATGGCGCGGCGGATGATGTCGGCGGCGGTGCCTTGCAGGCGGGCGTTGATCGAGGCGCGCTCGTTGAAGGCGCGTAGCGACGGGTTCGACGACCTGATGTCGGGATAGTGGATGCGGCGGCCGAAGATCGTTTCGACAAAGCCGTGCTCGCGCGCATAGGCCTTGGTCTCCTCGATATAGTCGCGGATGCCCGGGAAACGCTCGAAATATTTCTTGATATAGGCGCTCGCCTCTTCGCGCGGGATCGACAGCTGGTTGGCGAGGCCGAAAGCCGAGATGCCGTAGATGATGCCGAAATTGATCGCCTTGGCGCGGCGGCGCACCTCCGAAGGCATGCCCTCGACCGGGACACCGAACATCTCGGACGCCGTGATGGCATGGATGTCGGCTCCATCGGCAAAGGCCTGCCGCAATTGCGGAATTTCGGCGACATGGGCGAGCACGCGCAGTTCGATCTGGCTGTAGTCGGCCGAGACCAGCCGATGGCTCTTGTCGGTGATGAAGGCGGTCCTGATCTTGCGGCCTTCAGCCGTGCGCACCGGAATGTTCTGCAGGTTCGGGTCGGACGACGACAGCCGGCCTGTCGTCGTCGCGGCCAGCGCGTAGGATGTGTGGACGCGCTTGGTGTCGGGATTGACGAAGCCGGGCAGCGCATCGGTGTAGGTCGATTTCAACTTGGTGAGCTGGCGCCAGTCGACGATCTTGCGCGGCAATTCATGGCCTTCGGCGGCAAGGTCTTCGAGCAGCTGCGCCGAGGTCGACCACTGGCCGGTCTTGGTCTTCGAGCCGCCGGGCAGGCCCATGCGGCCGAACAATATGTCGCCGAGCTGCTTAGGCGAGCCGATGTTGATGCGCTCGCCGATGAGCTGGTAGATTTCCTCCTCGAGCCGGGCCGCACCTTGCGCCAGTTCGCCCGACAGCCGCGACAGGATCTGCCGGTCGACCGAAATGCCGCGCTGTTCCATGCGCGCCAGCACCGGCACCAGCGGCCGTTCCAGGCGTTCGTAGACCGATACCAGCCCCTTGGCGGCAAGCCTGGGCTTCAGCACCAGCCAGAGCCGCAACGTGACGTCGGCATCCTCGGCGGCGTGCGCGGTCGCCCTGTCGATGTCGACCTGGTCGAAGCCGACCGAATTTTTGCCGGAGCCGGTTACATCCTTGAGCTGGAGGGGCGCATGACCAAGCCATTTGTCGGCAAGGGCATCCATGCCGTGACCGTGCGGCGTGCCGGCGTCGAGCACGTAGGAGATCAGCATGGTGTCGTCGAATGGCGCGACATCGACGCCGTAGCGGCTCATGATGACGAGATCGTATTTCAGGTTCTGCGCGACCTTGAGGACCGATCCGTCCTCAAGCAGCGGCTTCAGCACCGCCAGCGCCTCGCGAAGCGGAATCTGGTTTTCGAGCGCGCCGCCGCCGAGCAGGTCACCATTGCCGCTCTTGTGGGCAAAGGGAATGTAGCCGGCGCGTCCAGGGGCCGTGGCCATTGCCATGCCGATCAGTTCGGCCTGCATCGGATCGGCTGACGTCGCCCTGACGTCGAAGGCGACGATGCCGGCCTCCCGCGCCTCGGCCACCCAGGCTTTGAGCGTCGCGATATCGCGGATGCAGTGGTAGGCCGACGTATCGATCTTGGCGGTGGCCGCGCCCTCCAGCCGCAATGCGGCCAGGAGGGAAGGGGTGTCACCTTGTTTCGGCGTCTCCGTCGCCTCGGTTTCAGCAGTCTGGCCAAGCCCGGAGCCCGCGCCGTTGCGGGCAACGGGTGGTGCTCCCGCGCCAACATCGGGGCCATGTGCATTGTCGGCGCGTTCGACGGTGACCGCCGCGGCCTGGACGACGCCGGCCTCCGTGCCGGTCGCTTCCGCGACGCGGCGGGTCAGCGAGGTGAATTCCATGGTCTTGAGGAAGCCGATCAGCTTCGGCCCGTCGGGGGCATGCAGCACGAAATCGTCCAGCCCCTCGGCCACCGACACGTCGTTCTTCAGCGTCACCAACTGGCGCGAGATGCGCGCCTTGTCGGCGTTGGCGATGATCGATTCACGCCTTTTCTCCTGCTTGATCTCGCCGGCGCGGGCGAGCAATCCGTCCAGATCGCCGAACTGCTCGAGCAGTTGCGCCGCGGTCTTTGGGCCAATTCCGGGCACGCCAGGCACATTGTCGACGGAATCGCCGGTCAGCGCCTGCAGGTCGATCATCTTTTCCGGCGGCACGCCCCATTTCTCGATGACTTCGGGAATGCCGATCTGACGGTCCTTCATCGGGTCGTACATGCCGACCGTGTCGCCAACCAACTGCATCAGATCCTTGTCGGAGGAGATGATGGTGGTGTCGCCGCCGGCCTCGCAGGCCAGGCGGCAATAGGTGGCGATGAGATCGTCGGCCTCGAAGCCCTCCATCTCGACGCAAGGCAGGTTGAATGCCCTGGTTGCCTGTCGGATCAGGCCGAACTGAGGGATCAGATCCTCGGGTGGCGCCGAACGGTTGGCCTTGTATTCGGGATAGAGATCGTTGCGGAAGGTTTTCGAGGAATAGTCGAAGACGACGGCGAAATGCGTCGGCACGATCCCCACATCGGTGTTGCGGGCATCCTGCATCAGCTTCCACAGCATGTTGCAGAAGCCCGAAACGGCACCGACCGGCAGGCCGTCCGACTTGCGGGTCAGAGGCGGCAATGCGTGGTAGGCACGGAAGATGTAGCCGGAGCCGTCAATGAGGAAGAGATGATCGCCTTTTTTCATGCCGGCAGGGATAGCGCGGCACGATGGCTTGGTCCATGCCAAAGACATCGCGCGATATAGGTTCCGTCAACACCCTGACAGATCGGGTTCCGCAGGCCTGCTCACGGTCACGTTACAAAAGTGTAACGTTGACGCCCTTGAATCGCCACGTTCAGAGACCCAAATACACGTCATCGGCAGTTTTCGCCGAGTCCGGAGCAAGGCCCGTCCCCCGCCTATCCCGGACAACTGCGGCAGCCTATCCCCCCTCTCCGGGCTGCCGCATCGTTTCGAGTAAAACGCCGCCGTGGTCCCCCCTCCACCACGGCGGCATTTTTTTGCCCGATGGCGCCATGCGGGCCGTGGTCCAATCGTCCCGGGCTTTTCGTTTCGCCGCTCTGCCTTTACGGTTCCGGCACTGAATCGAAAGGCTCGCCAAATGTCCGCAATCTCCCCCGTCCTCGACCGTCTCGACCAAAATCTCGACCAGAGCCTGGAGCGGCTCTTCGGACTGCTCAAGATCAAGTCGATCTCCACCGATCCGGCCTATGCCGCCGACTGCCGCAAGGCGGCGGAATGGCTGGTGGCGGAACTCAGGCTGATCGGCTTCGAGGCCAGCGTGCGCGACACGCCAGGCCACCCGATGGTGGTTGCGCATCATGATGGGCCGGCGGGCGCGCCGCATGTGCTCTTCTACGGCCACTACGACGTTCAGCCGGTCGACCCGATCGAACTGTGGGAAAACGACCCCTTCGCACCCGCGCTCAAGGACGTCGCACCCGGTCACAAGGTGATCACCGGGCGCGGCTCGGCCGACGACAAGGGCCAGCTGATGACCTTCGTCGAAGCCTGCCGCGCGTGGAAACAGGTGCATGGCAGTCTGCCATGCCGCATCACCATCCTGTTCGAAGGCGAGGAAGAATCCGGCTCGCCTTCGCTGAAGCCGTTCCTCGAGGCCAATGCCGAGGAGCTCAAGGCCGATTTCGCGCTGGTCTGCGATACCAGCATGTGGGACCGCGACACGCCGTCGATCTGCGTCGGGCTGCGCGGTCTGGTCGGCGAGGAGATCACGGTGAAGGCAGCCGACCGCGACCTGCATTCGGGTCTCTATGGCGGCGCTGCCGCCAATCCGATCCGCATCCTAGCCAAGGTGCTGGCCGACATCCACGACAAGGACGGCCATATCACCATCCCGGGCTTCTATGACGGCGTCGAGGAGACGCCCTCGCAGGTGCTGCAATCATGGGAGACGCTGGGCGAGACGGCCGAGACCTTCCTCGGACCTGTCGGCCTGTCGATCCCTTCGGGCGAAAAGGGCCGTTCGGTGCTGGAACTGACCTGGGCGCGGCCGACCGCTGAGTTCAACGGCATCATCGGCGGTTATACAGGCAAGGGCTTCAAGACCGTCATCGCGGCGGAGGCGTCGGCCAAGGTTTCGTTCCGCCTCGTCCACAGGCAGGATCCGAAGAAGATCCGCGCGGCCTTCCGCAAATTCGTCGAGGAGCGCATTCCGGCCGATTGTTCGGTCGAATTCCACGCCCATGGCGGCTCGCCGGCAATCCAGCTGTCCTACGACTCGCCCTTCCTGGCCAAGGCCAAGACCGCACTTTCCGACGAATGGCCAAAGCCCGCTGTGACGACCGGCAGCGGCGGCTCCATTCCAGTGGTGGGCGACTTCCAGACCTATCTCGGCATGGAATCCCTGTTGGTCGGCTTTGGCCTCGACGACGACCGCATCCACTCGCCCAACGAAAAATACGAACTCAGCTCCTTCCACAAGGGCCAGCGCTCCTGGGCGCGCATTCTGGATGCGCTGACGCGCTGAAACGGCGGGAAATAACGTTTCCTGTTGATTTTTCATCGGATCGCGGCGAGGACGGGCCACGAGACAAAAATGTCGGGTATCCCTTGCGTGGCAAGGGATACCCGAGGCTCGACCGGAGAAGACAATGGCCGACATCCGTTTCCATAAGAACGATCTGCCCGACCTCTCGCTTTACAATGTCGGGGCGGTGGCCATCGACACGGAAACGCTGGGCCTCAACCCGCATCGCGACCGGCTCTGCGTCGTACAGATCTCGCCTGGCGACGGCAGCGCCGATGTCATCCAGATCGCGCCGGGCCAGAAAAAGGCGCCGAACCTCGTCAGTCTGTTGAGAAACCGCGCCATCACCAAGCTGTTCCACTACGGACGCTTCGATATCGCGGTGCTCTACAATGCGTTTGGGGTCATGGCCGAGCCGGTGTTCTGCACCAAGATCGCTTCGCGGCTGACGCGCACCTACACCGACCGGCACGGGCTGAAGGACATATGTTTCGAGCTTCTCGGTGTCGGCCTGTCCAAGGCGCAGCAATCGTCCGATTGGGCGGCCGAAACCTTGTCGCCCGAACAGCTCGAATACGCCGCCTCCGATGTGCTCTATCTGCATCGGTTGCGCGATGCGCTGGCCGGGCGGCTGGCGCGCGAGGGACGCACCAAGGAGGCGGACGCCTGTTTCCGCTTCCTGCCGACGCGGTCCAAGCTTGACCTGATGGGCTGGGCCGAAGAGGATATCTTCGCCCACAGCTGACGTCCTGGCGACGACCTGCGTCTCGCCGCCGGTTTGGAACCAGGTGCCAGCCGTCGCGTTTGTCGGCTCGAACGACTTGGTTTGCGCAGTTCCGGACGAAAACCGCTACACACTGGAATTGCTCTGAGGGGGATGACATGGCGGACAGAAAGCCGATATCGACGGCGCCGACCGACGGTTCCAAGGTCAGCGTTACCTGGAAGGACAGTGACGGCGTCCTCAACGAATCCATCGCGCAATACCGCGACGACGGCTGGTGGGTCTACACCGACAGCGACACGCAGAAGAAGGTGCAGCCGACCAGCTGGCGGCCTGCTTCCGGTGAAGACGACGAATAGGTGTGCCGCTGGCGGCGCAGCCTGCTTTCGAATAGCTTGAAATCGTTGATATCGAGGCCGATTCGGAGCTTTCCGCTCCGTTGTCGCCCTCTTGCTCGGAGGAAATCGCCATGGGCGCCGAAAGCCTTCTCGTCTTCATCATCATTGGTGCCATTGCCGGCTGGCTTGCTGGTCTCATCGTTTCCGGCTTCGGCTTCGGCCTGATCGGCAACATCATTGTCGGCATCGTCGGCGCGTTCATCGCCGGCTGGCTGTTCCCTCGGATCGGCTTTTCCATAGGCGGCGGCGTTCTCGCCTCCATCATCCATGCAACGATTGGCGCCATCATCCTTCTGGTACTGGTCAAAGTGCTGAAGCGAGCGTGAGGCTCGGTACGACAAAGGACGCGCCATGAAGCAGAACACGCTCTATCTCATCATTGGCGCGCTCGTCGTCGCGGTCATCGCACTCGGCGTCTATGTCTATCGCGAGCAGACCAGGCCGAAGGGCGTCGAACTCAAGATCGACGACAAGGGTATTTCGATCCAGCAGAATTGAGGCTGCGACCGATTGGCATGTCGTTTGATTCTCCGGATGGCGGGCAGCCTTGATCGACAAGCGCGAGGAGCATGGTTGGCGGCCCGAAATCCAGGGGCTGCGCGGGGTTGCCGTCGCCCTGGTGGTGGTTTTCCACCTCTGGCCGGCGGCGCTTCCCGGCGGCTATGTCGGGGTGGACGTGTTCTTCGTCATCTCGGGCTTTCTCATCACCGGTCTGCTCGCCCGCATGGCGACCGCCGGTGGCCACGCCTGGCTCCTTGCATTCTATTCGCGACGGGTGCGGCGCCTTTTGCCGGCGGCTATCCTGGCCCTTCTCGTCACGCTTGCCGGGACGCTGTTGTTTCTGTCCAAGGCGCGATGGGAGGAAACGGCGATCCAGGTCGCGGCCAGTGCGCTGCATGTGCAGAACTGGTGGCTTGCCTTGCAGGCGGTCGACTATCTCGGCGCGGCGGAAGCGCCAAGCCCGGTGCAGCACTACTGGTCGCTGTCGATCGAAGAGCAGTTCTATGTCGTCTGGCCATTGCTGATGGCGGCCGCCATCTGGCTGGCGCGGCGTTTCGGATATCCCCCGAAGGGTGCATTGATCGTGGCGCTGGCGCTTGTTTTCGCTGGGTCACTGGCCGCTTCGGTGGTCGTCACCCAGGCTGATCCGGCCTGGGCTTATTTCGTCACCCACACACGCCTTTGGGAACTGGCGCTTGGCGGGCTGCTGGCGCTGGCTGGGGAGCGGGTTTCGCCAGCCGCGCGGTTGCGCCTTGCCATGATGGCGGCGGGCATCGGCGCCATAGTGGCTTCGGCGCTGCTGTTTTCCGACGCAACGCCTTTTCCGGGCCTCCACGCCTTGCCGCCGACACTGGGCGCCGTGCTGGTCATAGCCGCCGGTAGCATCCGGCTTGGCCGGTTCCGTGGCCTCGACGTCGCGATCCTGCGCGCCATAGGCGACCGCTCCTACTCCATCTATCTCTGGCACTGGCCGCTGATCGTCTTCTATACGGCGCATCGCCCGGCTGTCGGATTGCTTGCGGGCCTTGCACTGATGGCGCTGACGCTGGGCGTCTCGGAGCTGTCATACCGCTTTGTCGAACAGCGCTACCGCCGGCCGTTGGCCGGCGCGGAATGGCGCCCGCTGGCCTATGGTTCGATGGCGATTGCCGTCTGCGTGGCGGCATCCGGCGGGCTCGGCTACGCGCTCGACCGTCAAGGCGTCGATGTCAGCCTGATTGGAACCGCCCGATATCCGGGACCCGCCGCGCTGCTTGCCAATGCCGCCGTTCCGGCCGGCGTGGAGCTGCTTCCGCCGCTTGGCAAGCTGAAGCGGGACATGCCGATCGTCTACGTCCTGAAATGCCACCAGGGGCAGGACAGCACCGTGCCGGCGAGTTGCATCCTTGGCGACCCCCGGGGAACCAGGACCGTTGTCGTCACCGGGGATTCTCACGCGGCGCAATGGATTCCAGCCATCGACAGGATCGCCAGGGAGCGTGGATGGAAACTGGTCACCTTCACCAAGGCGGCCTGCCCCTTCACCCGTGCCCCGGTGACCGATAATGGCAAGCCCTATCCAGCCTGCGCGCAATGGCGCGACAACGTTCTGGCCGAGATAAGCAAGCTGCGACCGGCGCTGATGTTCACCAGCCAGTCCAACTATGACAACGTCCCACAGGATGTGATGGTCGAAGGGCTGCGCAGCGTCTGGGGCGAACTCGGCAAGGAAGGTGTGCGGACCATCGCCATACGCAACACCCCTTTCATAAGATTTGACCCGGGCGACTGCCTGGCCGCCAATCCGGACAAATGTGCCACCCCGCGAAAAGACGGCGAGCGTATCAATATCCTCGCGCTGGCCGCGGCGTCGCTGGACCATGTAAGAGTGGTCGACATGAACGACGCGCTGTGTGGCAAGGAAACGTGCGCCGCGGTCGTCGGCAACATCATCGTCTGGCGTGACTATCACCACATGACGGCGACTTACGCGCTGGCGCTGGCGCCGTATCTGGCGAAGGCGGCGGGCCTCTGACACCCTATCGAAACGAGGCAGGAATTCGCCGATGGAACGGGCCTGCGAGACCGATCCTCCAACGCTCGATCCCGGCGGGAAGCGCATGACCATACCTCCCGTCGCGTTCAGGGCCAGCCAAGCCGTTCGGGCAGCGCTTTCGGCGCTCGGACGCACCGAGGATTTGCGCTTTTCGCCCGACAACCGGCTGCTGGCGATCGCGGGCTTCGCGCGCAAGCGCTGCCTGCTCCTGCGCATCGATATCGAGATGCGCCCCGATGGTCCCGGCATCACCATCCATGATTTCGTGGAACTGAGGTCGGACGGCATAGGCGAGGTCCATGGCCTCGACTTCATCGATGACCGGACCCTGGTGGTCGCCAATCGCGATGGACAGCTTGCGATCTTTGCCCTGCCCGTTGAAAGCATGGCGGGCCAGCATCGGGAAATCACCGCGCTGCGGCGGATCGACGGCAAGCCTTTCTGCAAACTCAGGACACCCGGATCGGTGGTTGCCCGGCGCGAGTCCGGCGGCCGCGTCAGCCTGCTGGTGTGCAACAATTATACGCATCTGGTGACCCGGCACGTGGCCATCCGCTGGCTGGGCTACCGGACGGTCAGGACCAGCCATTGCTCGGCAACGGCCTCGACATACCCGACGGCATCGCAATCAGCCATGACGGCCAATGGATTGCCGTGAGCAGCCATGGCACCAGGGACGTGAAGCTTTACCGGACGTCCCCATCGCTTGGGCCGAAGACCGAGCCGGTCGGCACCCTGCAAGACGCCGGCTTTCCACATGGCCTGCGCTTCACCGGGGATGACCGGCATATCATCGTGGCCGATGCCGGCAGTCCGGCGGTGCACGTCTATGAACGCGGCGACAGCTGGACCGGGCGTCGCGGCCCGGCGCGGTCAGTCGGCGTGCTCGACGAGGAGACCTTCCAGCGCGGCAGGGCCAGTGTCGAGGAAGGCGGGCCGAAGGGCCTCGACATCGACCGCTCGAACAGTGTCATTGCGGTCACATGCGAGGAGCAGGCGCTGGCCTTCTATCCGCTGGCGTCGGTCTTGGGGTCGGGGATCGGGCCGGGCTTGGCCCCTTGAGCATCCGACCGAATGCAACAAGGCGCCAGAAAGCGACCATGCCTACTTCCGCGGCCTGGCGGCAAAGGCCTTCATGCCCTTTTTGATCGCCCTGTGCGCTTCATCGGCATCCTGCCAGCCTTTGAATTTGATGGTTTTGCCCGTTCCAAGCACCGACGACAAAAAGAACTGTTCGATCTCGCGCCTGAGATGCTCGGGCACTTGGTCCGCCGCCACGGGCTCGTCCACCGCATCCTCCCTGTGAGGGCAGAAAACGTAGCGGTCGTTGCGGAGCGGCTTACCGCCCTGATCCGTCTGCTCAACCCGCAGCGCGCCCAGTAAGTCGCATTTGATGACGACGCCCGAACCCGTGGCGGCCTGATGGATGACAAGTCCGTCCAGTGGATCGCCATCCTCCCCCAACGTGGAGGGGATAAACCCCCAATCGTAGGGATAGATCATCCCGACGGGCAAAGGGCGGACATAGCCGAATACCTGCGTAGCCGGCTCATAGGCGACCTTGGCCGCGGCGCCACGCGGTGTTTCGATGACGACCCTGACAAGACCCTTCGTCGTCGTTGGCAACTTGAGATAGTCGGGCATGAGGTTGCTCTGTCGCATTCCGGGTTGGTCCGGGATGGAACTCCAAGGCGTAATGAATGTTCCGAAGGGCAGGCCGAGGAGATTTCAGGTATGACAAAAGCCTCTTTGCACTTGCTCAAGGGCGTGGGTTATCTGATTTCAACCTTGAGTGTTGTGTTGCTGGCCATCGTCAGCTGGTCGAGCGCTTCCAAAAGCCCGCTGCTGACCATTTGTCTACTTTTCGGCGCCGCGGCGTCGATCGTCGGCATGTTCTGCCGATGGCTGACCTATGAGATCGAAAACCGTCAAGAAGGCAAACGAGGCGTTCATGGCGGCCATGAGGTCCGGCGGACTTGGCGTCGCGTAAGCCGGCTGTCATCCGGTCGCGGCCCACAGGATTAACAAATTCCTAACGAAATTCAACGGGTTGGCCGAAGGCCTGCTTAACCCGCCCTTAAATCGCCGCATCTACTCTTCAACCCGAGCGCCATTGGCACCGGGGATATCAGCGCAGCGCATGGCGAACCGCAGAGACAGTCGCATCGAACCCAGCTTCGAGGGACCGCCACGGGCGAAATCCCAGACGGGTCTGTCGGTGAGCGAGGAGGACCGCGTCGTGCCGAGCAATCGCAAAGCCTCCGCCAAACGCAAATCATCGAAGGCGAAATCGTCACGGGGCAGGCGCGGCGGAAGCGGGCGTGGCCTGTTCGGCGTGCTCGGCCGGCTGGTCTACTGGTGCTTCGTGCTCGCCATTTGGGGCGGCATCGCGGTGGCGGGTGTCGTCATCTACTACGGCGCCAAGATGCCGGCGGCCACGACCTGGTCGATCCCTGACCGCGCCCCCAACATCAAGATCGTCTCGGCCGATGGGCAGCTGCTCGCCAATCGCGGCATGAGCGGTGGCGAGGCCGTCGGGCTGCACGAGATGTCGCCCTATATTCCCGAGGCAGTGATCGCCATCGAGGACCGCCGTTTCTATTCGCATTTCGGCGTCGATCCGATCGGCCTGTCGCGCGCCATGGTGACCAACGTGCTCGGCGGGCATTTCTCGCAGGGCGGTTCGACGCTGACGCAGCAATTGGCGAAAAACCTGTTCCTGAAGCCAGACCGTACGCTGGAGCGCAAGGTGCAGGAGGTGCTTTTGGCGCTGTGGCTGGAGCACAAGCACAGCAAGGACCAGATCCTCGAAATGTACCTCAATCGGGTGTATTTCGGCTCCGGCGCCTATGGCGTCGAGGCGGCCTCGCGGCGCTATTTCGGCAAGAGCGCGCGCGACGTCACCCTGTCGGAAGCCGCGTTGCTGGCCGGCCTGTTGAAGGCGCCCTCGCGGCTGTCGCCGGCGCGCGATCCCAAGGCCGCCGAGGAGCGCTCGCAGCTGGTGCTCGCCGCCATGCGCGAGGAGGGCAAGATCAGCGAGAAGGAGCTGAAGACGGCGCTGAGCGCACCGGCGACGCGCTCGCCATCCTACTGGACCGGCTCGGAAAACTATGTCGCTGACACCATCATGGAAGAACTGCCCGACCTGATCGGCGACGTGCGCGGCGATATCGTCATCGATTCTACAGTCGACCTCAACCTGCAGAAGCTCGCCGAACAGTCGATCCGCCGGCTGATCGATGAAAGCGGCAAGAAGCTCAACGTCACCCAGGGCGCGCTGGTGTCGATCGACGATTCCGGCGCGGTGCGCGCCATGGTCGGCGGCTACGACTATTCGACCAGCCAGTTCGACCGCGCCTCCGAGGCG
Source organism: Mesorhizobium sp. BH1-1-4 (assembly GCF_020165665.1). Taxonomy (NCBI): domain Bacteria; kingdom Pseudomonadati; phylum Pseudomonadota; class Alphaproteobacteria; order Hyphomicrobiales; family Phyllobacteriaceae; genus Mesorhizobium; species Mesorhizobium sp. BH1-1-4. The sequence continues at coordinate 57,566 of NZ_JAIUIN010000018.1, read as the reverse complement.
CGCCGCCAGCCCGGCTCGGCGTTCAAGCCGTTCGTCTACATGGCCGCGCTCGAGGCCGGCCGTACGCCCGACAGCGTGCGCAACGACGCGCCGATCAAGATCGGCAACTGGACGCCCGACAATTACGGCGGCAAGTATTTCGGCAAGGTCACCTTGGCGACCGCGCTGGCCAAGTCGCTGAACTCGGTGGCTGCGCAGTTGACCATGGAAGTCGGGCCGAACGCGGTGGTGGAAGCCGCGCATCGCATGGGCATCCAGTCCGATCTGCAGGCCAACACCTCGATCGCGCTCGGCACCTCGGAGGTGACGCCGCTGGAGCTGACCTCGGCCTATGTGCCCTTTGCCAATGGCGGCTACAAGCCCGACATCCATTTCATCCGCCGCGTGACGACGTCGGACGGCAAGGTGCTCTATGACAGCGCCGGCGGCAGCGCACCGCGCGTGATCAAGCCCGAAATCGTCGGCATGATGAATTCGATGATGACCGGCACGGTCGAGGTCGGCACGGCCAAGAAGGCGGCTTTCGCCTGGCCGTCGGCGGGCAAGACCGGCACCAGCCAGAATTCGCGCGACGCCTGGTTCGTCGGCTATACCGCCAATCTCACCACCGGCGTGTGGTTCGGCAATGATGATGGCACGGCGATGAAGAAGGTCACCGGCGGCGCGCTGCCGGCGCAGGCCTGGCATGAGTTCATGGTCGCCGCGCATGAGGGCGTGCCGGTTCGGCCGCTGCCCGGCACCTGGAAGTCGACGCCGCCCGACACGGTCGTGCCCGACGACATTCCCTCGGCCGACAACAACCAGCCGGCACCTGTCCCGTCGGCGCCCGTCGGCCAGCAGGCGCCGGCCGCGCAGGCGACAGCACCGGCGACGCCTGCGCCGGTCCGCGCGGCGCGGCCTGCCCAGACCGTCGATGCCGATGGCGACTTCAACATGCCAAGCGATTCCGGCACGACTGCTTCCGTCGGCCATCCGGTGCCGCCCGGCAGCGTTGGTGGTCCGTTGAAGAAGAAGCGGACCTCGATCCTCGACATTCTCGGTGGCGGCTGAGCGTCAATCCGCCTCTCGCCAGCGCCACGGTGTTCGGCTACACCTCCGGCCGGAGACCGCGACATGGCTGAACTCGACACCCGAAAAACCATCGTGCTGACCGGCGCCAGCCGCGGCATCGGCCACGCCACGGTCAAGCGCTTTTCGCGCGAGGGCTGGCGCGTCATTACGTGCTCGCGCCAGGCCTTTGCCGAGGATTGCCCGTGGCCGGCCGGCCCCGAAGACCACATCAAGGTCGATCTCGCCGATCAGGAAGATGTCGGCATCGCGGTGTCTGAGATTCGTCACCGGCTGGAGGCGCATGGGGGCCAGCTCAATGCGCTGGTCAACAATGCCGGCATTTCGCCCAAGCTCAAGGACGGCAACAGCCGGATGAACTCGATCGACACGCCGATGCATGTCTGGCGCGACGTGTTCCAGGTCAATTTCTTCGCGCCTATCATGCTGGCACGCGGCCTGTTCAAGGAGTTGGCTTCGGCCAAGGGCTCGATCGTCAACGTCACCTCGATCGCCGGCACCCGCGTGCATCCCTTCGCCGGCACCGCCTATGCGACGTCGAAGGCCGCACTCGGCTCGCTGACGCGCGAAATGGCGCATGATTTCGGCCCGCACGGCATCCGCGTCAACGCCATTGCGCCCGGCGAGATCGACACCGCGATCCTGTCGCCGGGCACGGAAAAAATCGTCGAGACGATTCCACTGAGACGATTGGGCACCACGGCGGAGGTCGCCGACATCATCTTCTTCCTGTGCTCGGCCCAGTCGTCCTATGTGTCCGGCTCGGAAATCCACATCAATGGCGGCCAGCACGTGTGAGCCGGTCGAGCCAAGGCCCGCTCATCCGGTGAGGGTGAGGACGGCCTTGCCGCTGAAGCTTCGCTGGCGCAGTGCGTCCAGGGCTTGGCCGATGTCCGTCCACGGCACGGTCATCGCCACGCGGGTTTCCAACCTACCAGCGGCGACCAGCGCGAGCAGCGCGGCGATATCCGCGCCGATGGCCGAGCCTGACGTGTAGTAGGCGAATGTCTGCAGCCTCGCCCCCTCGTGACCCGGAACGAACTGACGGAACCCGACCGGCGTGAGTTCGCCGCTGCTCGACCCGAAGATGACGATTGTCCCGCCAGGGGCGACGCGTTCGATCGCGTCGGCGAGGCTTTTGCCGCCAACCGACTCGGTGATCAGGGAAAACGGCGCTTCCGCCTGCTCGATCGCTTCGACAATCCGCTCGGCTCCCAGTCCACGCAGGTCCTCATGGTGCCGGGCGGCGGCGATGGCGGTCACCGAAGCACCCTGCTCGCGGGCGATCTGGATCTGGAAGCGGCCGACGGCACCACTTGCCCCGGTGATCAGGACCTTTAGGCCGGCCAGATCGCCGCCATGGCGCAAAGTCCTGAGCGCCGTCGTGCCCGCCACCGGGACCGTGGCTGCCGAGACGAAACCGACCTCCTCCGGCAGGCCGGCGAGGCGGTCGGTCGGAACGGCGACGCGTTCAGCCCAGCCGGCCTGGTCGACCAGAGCCGCGACGCGCGTGCCCGCTGCCGGCCCGGAGCCATCGGCGGCTGCGCGTTCGACAATTCCAACGATATCCTGGCCGGGTATCCAACCGTTGGGGCGGATGGTGAGCAGGCGCAGTTCGCCGCGGTTCAGCGAGGTCGCGTGAACCGAGACGAGCGCTTCGTCCGCGAGGGGCCGAGGCTCTTCCACCTCGGCTAGCCTCAATCGCGTGGCACTGTCGGAAGATATGACTAAGGCGAGCATGGGCACGTACCTCCTTGCTGGTCATCGGATCTTATCGACTTCGCAGCTGGAAAAATTTAGCTATCATGGCATTTAATCGCTAAAAGCAGTCATCATGAGACAGCCCCTTCGCTACCCTTGGCTCAATTTCGATGTCGATGATGTGGTGGCGCCGGCCATCGCCGTTCGTGTCGACGTCACCGAGACCAGAGCGGAGGTGCCGGCTCATTGGCACCGCAAGGGCCAGCTCGTCTTCGCGCTCGGAGGCGGCGTCACATGCCGCGTTCCGAGCGGACTGTGGATGGTGCCGCCGCATTGCGGGGTGTGGATCCCCGGCGCCATGGAGCACAGCAACATCGCGACGGCCAATGCCCGGATTTTCTTCGTCTACATCGAGCCGGGAGCGGCCGATTTGCCCGACCGATGCTGCACGCTTTCGATCTCGCCGCTGCTGCGCGAACTGATCATCGAGTTGGCCGACAGCGTGCGGGACGACCAGGCAAGGGATGAGCTCTTGACGACGACGCTGCTCAACGAGCTGCCGCGCATGCCCGTACAGCAGCTGCATCTGCCGATTTCATCCGAGCCGCGCCTCAGCCGGATCGCCACCGCATTGTCGCAGAACCCGGCCGATCGCAGCACGCTTGCCGAATGGGCAAAGCGCGTCGCGCTCAGCGAAAGCAGTCTGGCTCGCCTCGTCGTCAAGGAGACTGGCTTGAGCTTCGGGCGCTGGCGCCAGCAATTGCACCTGATCGTCGCCATTCGGGAACTCGCCGCCGGCGCCAGCGTGCAGCAGGTTTCGGGCGATCTCGGCTATGGCTCGGTCACCGCCTTCATCACCATGTTCAAGAAGGCGCTTGGCACGCCGCCAGCAAAATACCTCGGCAGTGTCGCGCAAAACGGCGGCTGGGCCTTCGTGGCTTGATCAATACGCCCGTGGGCGGGTTGGCTCAGGCAGCGGACGGCTCAGCCACCTGTTGCTTGTGGCCAAGCACCTCTTCGACAATGCCGCGGGCGATCTCGCGCTCGCCCATGATCACCGTATCGGCACCGAGCACCTTCAGATGCTCGACCTCGGCATCGGAATGGGCGCGGGCGACGACGTTGATGTTGGGATTGGCGGCGCGCGCCCTCAGCACGATCTGGCCGGCCTCGAAGGCATTGGGGATGGCAAGGATCAGCCGTGTGGCGCCTTCGGGATTGGCGGCAGCGAAGACTTCGGCGTTGGCGGCGTTGCCGGCGACGGTTTCGATGCCGTCTGCTTTCAGCCTCGCCAGCGTCTTGTCGGCGTCCTCGATGACAAGGAAAGGCCGTGCTGCTTCTTTCAACGCCGCGCCGACGAGGCCGCCGACGCGGCCGTAGCCGATCAGGATGGCATGACCTGTGAGCGCCGTCCTTGGTGGCGGGCCGTCTTCCTTTTTGGACGCTACGGCGACCGAGGCGACCTGGCCCGGTTCCGTCGCTGGACCAACCGGCTTGGCGTCCGCCGGTGGTGCCGTCCTGGCGGCGCGGGCCTCGAGCCACGGCTTCATCCAATCGATGATCAGGAACATCAGCGGGTTGAGCACGATCGACAGGATGGCGCCGGCCAGAATGAGGTCTCGTCCCTGTTCCGGCAGAAGTTTCAGCCCGACGCCGAGTTCGGCCAGGATGAAGGAGAATTCGCCGATCTGGGCGAGGCTGGCCGAAATCATCAAGGCCGTGGCCAGCGGATAGCCGAAGGCGACGACGATGACGAACGCCGCCAGCGACTTGCCGATGACGATGATGGCCAGCGTCGCCAGGATCGGCAGGCCGTTGCTGAACAGGCTGAATGGGTCGAACAGCATGCCGACGGAGACGAAGAACAGCACCGAGAAGGCATCGCGCAGCGGCAGCGATTCTTCCGCCGCACGGTGGCTGAGTTCGGATTCGCTCATGATCATGCCGGCGAAGAAGGCACCCAGCGCCAGCGAGACGCCGAACAGTTTTGCCGCGCCGAAGGCGACGCCGAGCGCGATGGCGAGCACCGAGAGCCGGAAGAGTTCGCGCGACCCGGTATGGGCAACATAGTGCAGGATCCAGGGAATGACCCTGCGGCCGACCACCAGCATGACGACGACAAAAGCGGCGACCTTGGCCAGCGTGATGCCGACGACGCCCCAGATGCCGTAACTGGCCGGCAGCGACAGCAAACCGCTCGAATGGGCTTCGGCCTGTTCCTGGCCGCCGAGCACGCCGGCAAGGGCCGGCAACAGCACCAGCGCCAGCACCATGGCCAGATCCTCGACGATCAGCCAGCCGACGGCGATGCGGCCGCGCTCCGTCTCGATCATGCGGCGCTCCTGAAGCGCGCGCAGCAGCACCACGGTCGAGGCGACCGACAGCGCAAGCCCGAACACCAGGCCCGCGCCCATCGACCAGCCGAGCATCCAGGAGAGCCCGGCGCCGAGCGCGGTGGCAAAGCCGATCTGCACGATGGCGCCTGGCACGGCGATGGCACGGACCGACAGCAGGTCCTTCAGCGAGAAATGCAGCCCGACGCCGAACATCAGCAGGATGACGCCGATCTCGGCCAGTTCGTTGGCAAGGCCCGCGTCGGCGACGAAGCCGGGCGTGTTCGGCCCGACCAGCACGCCGGCTACGAGATAGCCCACCAATGGGGGAATGCGGAAACGATTGGCGAGAGCGCCGAAGACGAAAGCCAGCCCCAGACCGGCGACGATGGTGGCGATAAGGGGCGTGTCATGCGGCATTGTCTATGGAGCGCCTTTCAAGCTAGCGATGTCGGATATGCGCCGCCCTAAGCCGCCGCCCGTTTGCAATATGGTGGACGGGGTGTCGGCGATGCAACCCGCAAAGCCGCGAAATCAACGTCGAGACGGAAAAAACTTGGCCGGCAGCTGAGTGACTGCCGGCAAGTGCCTGGGTTCAGTGGTAACCGTGCTGCGCCCCTTCGCCGCCCGTGGTCAGGCTGCCTGCAGCAGGGCCTCGATCTCGAAGATGGCGTGGTTGGTCATGGTCTTCGGGATTTCGGCCGTCACCTTGTCGCCAACCTCTTTATGCAGCTTCTTGCGCATCGCGCCGAGCACCATTGGCGGGGCGACAAGCACAAGGCTGTCGAATGCACCCTCATGTGCAAGCCTGTAGAGGCGGGCGGCAATCTCCTCGGCGAAGCGCTCCTTGCCGATGCGATGCCAGTCGGTCTCCTCGACCGCGCTGCGATGCACGGATGGGCCGTCATTGTATCGACCGGGGCTATCGCTTCCCTGTTCGCGTGTGGGCGGGTTCTCCTGTTCCATCACCTGCACGACTTCAAGGTTGGGAAACTTGGTGTCGCCGGCGTTCTTGAGCAGGAGCGCCTTTTCGCCGTCGGCCACCAAAACCCAAATGCCATGCTTCAGTTTGATCGTGTTCATGGGAACGCTCCTTGTTGAATAGTGGCTATGCCGGGAACGCGTTCTGGCCCGTCAACGTTCCACCGATATGGCGAGACCGGACGGTTGTGCGGACAGGCCTGAAGGGACGATCGCCGCTGGACGACTTTAATCTACTAAATTGGTAGAAAATAGAAAAAACTGTTTTGTCGGATGGATCGCTGGCGGTTAAAAGCACCTGAAATCAAGGCCCGTTTCAGCGGTCGGAGCGCGCCCAATGCGCGGGGGTGGAATATTTTTCTCCTGCCTTTCGCGGTTGCGAAAAAGCGATTGCCTGCCATCACCGGATGCGCGAGTGCTTTGCTTCTGCTTTTTTACGCCCGGGCGTAAAACTGCGATACTGTTTCCGGATTGCTTTTCTGATGCCGCAAGACACCACCAAGCTCAATGCCTTTCCCGTCTTCGTGCGGGTCGAGGGCGAAGCCGTGGCCATTGTCGGCGGCGGCGAGGAAGCCCTGGCCAAGGCGCGGCTGATCGCCCAGTCGAGCGCGGTCCTGCATATCATCGCCGCGAATGCCGAGCCGGAGCTGTTGGCTTTCATCGCCGAGACCGGCGCGAACCATGTAGCCGCCGCCTATGACGCTTCGCGGCTCGGAGGCGCCGTGATGGTGTTTGCCGCCAGCGGCGACGAGACGCTCGATCGTCGCGTCGTCGCCGACGCGCGCCGGCTGGGCATTCCGGTCAACGCCGTCGACCGGCCGGAGCTCTGCGATTTCTTCACGCCCGCGCTGGTCAACCGCGCACCGGTCGCGGTGGCGATCGGTACGGAAGGCGCCGGCCCGGTGCTTGCCCAGATGCTGCGCGGCCGCATCGACCGCATGCTTTCGCCGTCGCTCGGGCCGCTGGCGGCGCTCGCCGCGTCGTTCCGCAATGCCGCCGAGAGATTGCCCAGGGGCAATGTACGCCGCCGTTTCTGGAGTGACTTCTTCGGCGGAGCGCCGGCGCGCGCTGTCGAGGCCGGCGAATTTTCGCGGGCGCGCGAAGCCGCGACCGATCTGCTGCTCTCAAATGTACCCGCCTCGGGCCACATCGCCCTGGTGGGCGCCGGTCCCGGTGCCGAGGATCTCTTGACGCTGCGGGCGCATCGCCTGCTGATGGAGGCCGACGTCATCGTCCATGACGCGCTGGTCCCGGAGGCGGTAGTCGCCATGGGGCGCCGCGATGCCGAGCGTCTGCCGGTGGGAAAACGCAAGGGCTGCCACACCAAGAGCCAGGCCGAAATCAATGCGTTGCTGGTGGAGCTTGGCCGTGCGGGCAAACGTGTGGTGCGGCTGAAATCGGGCGACCCGCTGGTGTTCGGTCGCGCCGGCGAGGAGATGGCCGCACTTCGCGATGCCGGCATCGCCTATGAGGTGGTTCCGGGTGTCACCGCAGCCTTCGCCGCCGCCGCCGATTTCGAACTGCCGCTGACGCTGCGCGGCGTTTCGTCCTCGATGGTGTTCACGACCGGCCACGATCTCAAGGGCAATTCATTGCCCGACTGGGCCAAGCTCGCCATTTCCGGCGCCACCGTTGCGGTCTATATGGGCCGTTCGGTCGCGGCCGAAGTCGCCGGCCGGCTGATCGAAGCCGGCCTGTCGCCGGACACGGCGGTCGCCGTCGTCGAGAACGCCAGCCTGCGGAACCGCCGCCGTTTCCACGGCACGCTGGCCGATTTGCCGTCGCTTGAAGCACGAGTCGATCTCACCGGCCCGGTGATGACCATCATTGGCGACGCGGTTGCCGGCGCCAACTTTGAACGTTCAGAGCCGCTCGCGGCACATACTCATGAGAGCGCCGCCAACGTGGCTGCCGTGGAGGTCGAACCATGAAGATACTGACCGCAAACCGCCTCACCGACGGCATTGCCGTGTGGTACGCCGATGGCGGCTGGGCGGAAACAGTTGGCCAGGCCGACCTTGCCCATGACAAGGCCGCCGAGGATCGGCTGGAGGCGATCGGCGCCAAGGCCTATGCCGACAATGAAGTGGTCGACGTCAATCTGATCGACGCGGAAGTCGTCGGCGGCGTCGTCGAACCTTTGCGCTTGCGCGAGAAGATCCGCGCCGCCGGTCCCACCATCCGCAACGATCTCGGCAAGCAGGCTGCGCACGCAGCCTGACAAGACACCAGGCATGGGCGGACGCGCCCTGAAAGACGAAGCATGTACCGTTACGATGAGTTCGACCACGATTTTGTCCAGGCCCGCGTTGCCGAGTTCAGCGATCAGGTCGAGCGCCGGCTGTCCGGCGAGATCACCGAGGACCAGTTCCGGCCGTTGCGGCTGATGAACGGCGTCTACCTGCAGCTGCACGCCTACATGCTGCGCATCGCCGTGCCCTACGGCACGCTGAACGGCAAGCAGCTGCGCATGCTCGGCCACATCGCCCGCAAATACGACAAGGGCTATGGTCATTTTACCACGCGCCAGAACATCCAGTTCAACTGGCCGGCATTGTCGGACATTCCGGCGATCCTGGCGGACCTGGCAAGCGTGGAGATGCACGCCATCCAGACCAGCGGCAACTGCATCCGCAATGTCACCGCCGACCATTTTGCCGGGGCTGCAGCCGACGAGGTCGCCGATCCGCGTCCCTATGCGGAAATCCTGCGGCAGTGGTCCTCGGTGCATCCGGAATTCTCGTTCCTGCCGCGCAAGTTCAAGATCGCGGTGACGGGAGCCGAGCGCGATCGCGCCGCCATCCAGACGCATGACATTGGCCTGCACCTGAAGAAGAACGCAGCCGGCGAGCTTGGCTTCGCCGTCTATGTCGGTGGCGGCCAGGGCCGCACGCCGATGGTGGCGCGCAAGATCCGCGACTTCCTGCCGGAGGCCGACCTTCTGTCCTACTGCACGGCGATCCTGCGCGTTTACAATCTCTATGGCCGCCGCGACAACAAGTACAAGGCGCGCATCAAGATCCTGGTCCATGAGACCGGCGTCGAGGAAATCACCCGCCAGGTCGAGGCCGAGTGGCAGGAGCTGAAGGACGCGGAACTGAAGCTGCCGGAGGCGGATATCCGCGCCATCGAGGCCTATTTCGCACCGCCGGCCTTGACGATACGGCCCGATGGCGACGCGGCCGTGAAGGTGGCGCGGCTGGATTCCAAGGGCTTCTCCGAGTGGCTCGACCAGAACGTTGTGACACACCGCCACCCCGACTACGCGGCGGTGACGATTTCGCTCAAGGGTATCGGCGAGGTGCCGGGCGATGCCTCGGACAGCCAGATGGAAGCGGTGGCCGACATTGCCGAGAAATATGCCTTCGATGAGCTTCGCGTCAGCCACGAGCAGAACCTGATCCTGCCGCATGTGGCGCGCGCCGATCTCAAGGCCGTCTATGACGCGCTGGTCGATATCGGGTTGGCGACGGCCAATTCCAACCTGATCTCCGACATCATCTCGTGCCCGGGCCTCGACTATTGCGCGCTGGCGACGGCGCGTTCGATCCCGATCGCGCAGGAAATCTCGCAACGCTTCGCCTCGCTGGAGCGACAGCGCGAGATCGGCGAGCTCAAGCTCAAGATTTCCGGCTGCATCAATGCCTGCGGCCATCACCATGTCGGCCATATCGGCATCCTCGGGGTCGAGAAGAAAGGCTCCGAACTCTACCAGGTGACGCTCGGCGGTTCGGCCGACGAAAACACCTCCGTCGGCGAGATCATCGGCCGCGGCTTCTCGTCGGAGGAGATCACCGACGCCATCGAGACAATCGTCGATACCTATCTCGGCCTTCGGCTCAACCCTCAGGAAATATTCATCGACGCCTACCGCCGTGTCGGTCCCGCGCCGTTCAAGGAGGCGCTCTATGCTGGCGAAGCCAAGGCCGCTTGACCATATTGCCGACGTCGATGACGGCGCCGCCGCCAAGGCGGCGGGCCTTGACGCGCTCTACGGTCACCTGAAGCCGCTCGAAATCATTGAACGGTCGGCCCGCGAATTTTTCCACGACGAGATTGCCGCCGTATCCTCCTTCGGTGCGGATTCCGCCGTGCTGCTGCACATGATCGCCGAGATCGACCGCACGCTGCCGGTCATTTTCCTCGACACCGGCAAGCATTTCGAGGAAACGCTGGGCTATCGTGACGCGCTGGTCGCCGATTTCGGGCTGACCAACATCCAGGTCATCAAGCCCGAGGATGCGGCGCTCGAACGGATCGACCCGACCGGCGATCTGCACCAGAGCGACACCGATGCCTGCTGCAATGTGCGCAAGGTCGAGCCGCTGGCACGGGGCGTGGCGCCGTTCCGCGCCTGGTTCACCGGCCGCAAGCGCTTCCAGGCCTCGACACGGGCGGCACTGCCTGTGTTCGAGGCGGTGGGACCGCGCATTCGCATCAATCCGCTGGCACGCTGGACGACGTCGGACCAGGCGGATTACATGCGCGCGCATGCGCTGCGCGAAAATCCGCTGGTCGCCTATGGCTATCTGTCGATAGGCTGTTTCCCGTGCACGCAGCCGGTGCAGCCGGGCGAGGACGCGCGCAGCGGCCGCTGGGCCGGCCACGCCAAGACCGAGTGCGGCATTCACCTGTCGGGGCTGGAAGTGTCGCTGACCGACGCATCACTATAGGTATGTTACAATTCAGGTCAGCCGGTCTGCGCACGGCGGCTTCCTGCGCTTCCGGTGCTTATGTACTTCAAGTACGCTCCGCTCCGGTTGACCTGGACCTCAACACGCTGAGCTTTGAATCTTTAGGAATTTTGATGACTGAACCGACGACACCGGAAACCCGCCTCTGGACCCCGACGGGTTTCCGCGAGGATGAGTGGACGCATGCCGAGAGCGCGGACGCGCTTTCCGGCAATGGCCGCTTCATCCTGCCGCTGCAGGCGTTCCTCGATCTCGATCCGGAGGTGCGCCGCTCGGCGAAGGAGCGGCTCGGCGTCGTGCTGCAACCCGGCGATCAGCTCGAGAAGATCGCCGGCCTGCTCGACCAGCTGTCGCTGGTGGCGCTGGCCTTCCCGGCTTTCGGCGACGGCCGGTCCTTCTCCAAGGGCGAATTGCTGCGCAACCGCTATCACTTCACAGGCGCACTGCGTGCCACCGGGCAGGTCCTGGTCGACCCGTTGCCGCATATGCTGCGGCTCGGCTTCGACGAATTCGAGATCTCGAATCCGGTGCTTCTGAAGCGCCTGGAAGAGGGCCGTACCGGTGGCTTGGGGCTTTACTACCAGCCGGCCGCCATAGCGGAGCCCAAGGGACCGAAATATTCCTGGCGGCGCCTTCGCACCAGCTGACGCGGGGGCAGTTCCGTACGTCTTTACATCGCCCGCGATCGGGCCTTTTCTGGTCGTCCGGATAGAGATATCCGCCTGACGGTCGGGAGGGGTCTTCATGGCTACGACTACGTCATCGCCGGCGGCGGCTCCGCCGGCTGCGCGCTTGCCGCGCGCCTCTCCGAAGATTCGTCGAAAACGGTTTGCCTGATCGAAGCAGGCGGCGCCGGCAAGAGTCTGCTGATCCGGGCGCCCGCTGGCGTCATCGCGCTGCTGCCGGGTCGGCCGAAGATCAACAACTGGGCGTTCGAAACGGTGCCGCAGCAGGGGCTTGGCGGCCGCAAGGGGTACCAGCCGCGCGGCAAGGCGCTGGGCGGCTCCAGTGCCATCAACGCCATGCTCTACGCACGCGGCCATCGCCGCGACTATGACGAATGGGCCGATCTTGGCTGCGACGGGTGGTCATGGGACGAGGTGCTGCCCTATTTCCGGCGCTCCGAGGGCAACCAGCGCGGCGCGGATGCCTTGCATGGCGGCGATGGGCCGTTGCGGGTCGCCGAGCAACAGGAGCCTTGTGCTATCGCTTACCAATAGAGCGATTTGCGCTTTCCCTTTCATCATCCTGCCCTTAGCATAGGGCATTTATTTCGCGATCCGAAATAAATGGCCACAAGGGAGGATCCGGGAATGGCTGGCAAGAAGATATTGATGCTCGTTGGCGAGTTCAGCGAGGAGTATGAGATTTTCGTCTTTGAACAGGCCATGCATGCCGTTGGTCACACGGTGCATGTCGTGTGCCCGGACAAGAAGGCCGGCGACGTGCTGAAGACCTCGCTGCATGATTTCGAGGGCCACCAGACCTATACGGAAAAGCTCGGCCACGACTATATCCTGAATAAGACGTTTTCCGAGGTGGACCCGGCCCAGTACGATGCCGTCTACGCAGCGGGCGGACGCGGCCCCGAATACATCCGTATCGACAAGCGCGTGCAGGCGCTGGTGCGGCACTTCCATGAGACCGGCAAGCCGATCTTCACCATCTGCCATGGCGTGCAGATCCTGATCGCGGTCGACGGCGTGGTGCGGGGCAGGGAAGTGGCGGCGCTTCACTATTGCGAGCCGGAAGTCACGCTGGCCGGCGGCATCTATATCGACGTCGCGCCGACGGGGGCCCATGTCGACGGCAATCTGGTGTCGGCCAAGGGCTGGCCGGGCCTGTCCAATTTCATCCGCGAACGCCTGAAGGTGTTGGGCACGGAGATCCGCCATGGCGAGATCCTGATGCGCGAAGAGCGGCAAGCAGCGTGAACACAGCGGCGTCGCCGGGCCCGCCGCGCCCGCGGCGCGGCGCTGATCCCTGAGCGGGTCGCCGTTTCACGGAAACGCTGCCCCGCTTTTCTGCTGGTGTTGCGCAACCGCGGACAAAAACCGTGCCCGTGGTTCCGGGATTGCTCTACAGGGCCGCGTGTGCCTCGCGGAACGATACCAGCTTGCGGCGGTTTTCGTCCCACAAGGCCAGTTTGACGCAGCGCAGGCTGTCGAGCAGCGTGACGCGGCCGATACCGCGCAGTTCCGGATAATCGCGCAGCACTTCCTGCAGGCGGTAGCCGGGGACCTTGGCGGAGAGATGGTGGACGTGGTGGACGCCGATATTGCCGGTGAACCAGTTCAGCACCGGAGGCAGGTCGTAGTAGGACGAGCCGTGCAGGGCGGCATGCTGGAACTGCCATTCCTCATCCTTCGCCCATTCCGTCTCCTCGAACTGATGCTGGACGTAGAACAGCCAGATGCCGGCCGAACCGGCGAGGATGACGATCGGCAGATGGACGATCAGGAACGCGCCTGGACCGACGGCCCAGACAAGCAATGCCGCCGCGAGCGCAATGGCGAGATTGGTGGTCATCGACGACACCCAAGGTGTCAGTCCGCCACGCATCATGCCGATCGGCAGCCTTTGCGAGAAGATGAACAGCCAGATCGGCCCGAGGCCGAACATCACCAGCGGATGGCGGTAGAGGCGATAGGCCAGGCGGCCGCGCCAGGACATGCGCCGGTACTCCGCGACGGTCAGCGTCGTGATGTCGCCCATGCCGCGCTCGTCGAGATTGCCGGCGCTGGCATGATGCACGGCGTGGGCACGCCGCCAGCAATCGTAGGGCGTCAGCGTCAGGACGCCAAGCGCACGGCCGATCCAGTCGTCGGCGATGCGATTGGCGAAGAACGAGCCATGGCCGCAATCGTGCTGGATCATGAAGATCCGCACCAGGAAGCCGGCCGCGGGCAGGATGAGGACCAGCCCCCACCAATGGCCGTACGCATAGGCGGCGGAAGACAGAGCCCACAGTGTGGCGAAAGGGATGAGGGTAATGGCGAGTTCGAGCGCGCTGCGCCGCCTGTCAGGCTTCTTGTAGCGTGCCAGAATCTTGAGCCAGGCGCGCTTGCTGTTGGCCGCCACTTCAGGGGAAATCATGTTCATCAGGAAGCATAGGCAGGGCGCGCCGCCGCCGCAAGCCGGCCATCACGTAAAGTTACTGTGCGTAATTGTCGCGTAAGGCCGGACGACGAGGCTATTGCCGCCGCCAGACGTCGCCGTTCTCGACCCGGTCAAGGCGGTCGAGCAATTGCCTGAATCGATCGGGTATGTCGGTCTCGGCGCGGAAGGTTGGCAAGGTGCGCACAAAGCGCGCCATCGTCTCGGCACCGAGCTGGCGCCGAACCTCCGCGGCGAGCCCTTCGCCTTTTTCAAGCTTGTTGCGGGTCATCATCTCAAAAATCCTGCGTCGGCTCCGAAACTCCTCCAGCAAGGGAATGGTTCCCCCATCACGCCCTTGGGGCAAGCAAAGCCGGCAAGTACGGTAAAATTTGAATTAAAATCGAAGCATCGTCCTGATGCCTTCCAGGTCCGTTCAAAGGGCCTTGCGGTCGCTTTCCCCTTGATTTTTGGCCTGCGAACCTCGATATCGGGCACAAAATCCACACCATTCGAGATGACGGGAAACGGCGATGAGCGACCAGGCAAAAGACGAACGCGCGCCCAGTGAAGCCGAGACGGCCGAGGCCAATGCCGAGCGCACGGAAGGCGGGATCGACGGCGACTACGAAGCGCTTGTGCGGCTGCTGAAGGAAAATGAAGAGCTGAAGGACCGCGCGCTGCGCGTCGCGGCCGAGATGGAGAACCTGCGCCGCCGCACCGCGCGCGACGTGCATGACGCGCGCACCTATGCCGTGGCGAATTTCGCCCGCGACATGCTGTCGGTGTCGGACAATCTGCGCCGCGCGCTGGATGCCATTCCCGCCGAGGCCAAGGCGTCGGGCGACGCCGGCTTCAAGGCGCTGATCGAAGGCGTCGATCTCACCGAACGCGCCATGCTGTCGGCGCTGGAACGGCATGGGGTCAAGAAACTCGCCCCGGAAGGCGAGAAGTTCGATCCCAATTTCCACCAGGCCATGTTCGAAGTGCCCAATCCGGATGTCCCGGCCAACACCGTGGTCCAGGTCGTGCAGCCGGGCTATTCGATCGGCGAGCGGGTGCTGCGCCCGGCCATGGTCGGCGTCGCCAAGGGAGGCCCCAAAATCGCCGCCGAGGCGCCGGTCGAGCCGGGGCCGGTCAATGAGCAGGCGGAGAAGGATGCGTGAGTAGCGAATAGAGAGTAGTGAGTAGCAAGGACCGGGTCGGGTAGCGCCTGCTTCGCCAATTGCCATTCACTACCGACTACTTCACTACTCACTCCATGAATCCCATCGCCCTTCTCGACTATGCCGGCGTTGCCGTCTTCGCGGCGACCGGGGCATTGGCGGCTTCGCGCAAACAGCTCGATATTATCGGCTTCCTGTTCCTGGCCAGCGTCACCGGCATCGGCGGTGGCACGCTTCGCGACGTGATCCTCAATCTGCCGGTCTTCTGGGTCGCCAACTCCAGCTACGTGCTAATCTGCGCGGCGGTCGCGGTGTTGGTGTTCTTTGGTGCGCATCGTGTCGAATCCCGGTGGAAATGGCTGCTGTGGCTCGACGCGATCGGGCTGGCGGCCTTTTCGGTGATGGGGGCGGCCAAGGGGCTGGCAATTACCGGCTCACCGGTTGTCTCCGTCATCACCGGCGTGCTCACCGCCACGTTTGGTGGCATCCTGCGCGATCTGCTGGCCGGCGAACCCTCTGTGCTGCTGAGACCGGAAATCTACGTTACCGCGGCTCTGGTAGGCGCCGCCATCTTCACGGCTGGCGACGTCGCGGGATTGCCGCCGATCGTTTCGGAGGTGGCCGGCTTCGCCGCTGCCTTCGCGGTGCGTGGCGGTGCGCTGCGTTTCGGTTGGACGTTCCCATCCTACAAGAGCCGCCCCGGCCGGCGGCCCGAAGACATTCCGTGAGTGGGTAGGGAATAGTCAGTAGTCAGTAGCCAGTCCGTGATGTCGCTGCGTAGCGTTCATCACGCACCACTCACTTCAAGCCGCGAAGCGCTGCGCTTCCCCGCCATAATAGTTGACGTAGCGGGCGCCGATCTCCTTGACCGGCATCACGACGAAGACGTCGACGGTCGAGAATTCGCGGTCGATGACGCAACCATCGCCGATGCGGGCGCCGACCCGCAGATAGCCCTTGACCAGAGGCGGCATCGCCGCGATCGCCGCCTTGGTGTTGACCGCCTCGATCGGCATCAGGTCCATCGAGCAATAACGCCCCGACACGGCGCGCACATCCCAGGCCGAATTGGTGCGGCAGTGATGGGCGAGATAGGTCAGTGCCTCTGCATGCGCCGCCGGTACGGTGCCGTGGAAGGAGGCACAGCCGGTCATCACACCGATTTCGTAGTGGTTGATGTAGGCCCAGATGCCTTGCCACAGCGCTTCGATGGTGCGCTTCGAACGATATTGCGGCAAAACGCAGGAGCGGCCGAGTTCGAGAAAACGCTGGCCGGGGTGACGGGCGATGAGCTTGGTCAACTCGAATTCGCCTTCGGAATAGAAGCCTCCGGCGGTTGCCGCGATTTCTTGCCGCAGCAAGCGGTAGGTGCCGACGATGCGGCGATGCTCGGGGCCGGAAAGCGAGGTATCGAGGACGAGCAGATGATCGCAGAGCGGATCGAAGCGATCGGCATCGCGGCGATCCTGCGCCTGGAAAAGGTCTTTCCTGGCGCCAAGCTCGTCATAGAATACGCGGTAACGCACTTCCTGCGCGGCCGCGATCTCGGCCTCGTTGCGGGCGAGCCGCACTTCGAGATTGCCGATACGGCCGAGTGCCGCGCCTTTTATGACGGAATCGACATTACGTCCGGCGAGCAAGGCGCTGCTGGCGTTCGGCCGAGTGTCACATTCCGGCATAACTGTATGCACGAGTGATTCTCCTTCGAGCCATCCCTCTTGGCACGGGGATACGGTGTAGGTGCAACAGGATTGTGACAGTACCGTGATACGGCGTCGCGGGCAATACTTCGTCGGCTGGCGAAAACGGTCAACCGGCTATGTTGCGTCACAAGAGCCCTATGCGCTTTGCGTTCGCGGGCGCCGAAACCGGGCTGCTTTTTTGGTGGTCTTGTCAGCCACGCACCGGGAAAAGGTGGCTAAGCGGCGACCTGGCCCTCGACGGCACTGACCAGCGCGTCGGGATCGAGCGGCTTGGTGACGAAGCCGCTGGCGCCGTGGGCAAGCACCGTATGGCGGGTCTTTTCCTGGCTGTCCGCCGACAGAACCATGATCGGCACCGGCGGCACGGAGGTTTCCTCTTCATGGCGGCGGATCGCGGCAATGGCGTCCAACCCGTCCATGACCGGCATATGCAGGTCCATCAGCACCACGTCGAAGCGGCGGTTGTGCCCGGCGCCGGTGACCGCCTCGACGGCGGCCTTGCCGTTGCCGACCACCTTGACGCGATGCCCGGCCTTCAACAGCGTTGCGCGGGCCAGCATGGCGTTGATGTCGTTGTCCTCGGCGATCAGCACGGACAGGCCCTGCTGGCGTTCGCCCGCGGCACGATGTGCCGGTGCGCGGCGTTTTTCCGACTGCGGTGGGGCCTGCACCGGTGCATGGCTGCTCAAAAGGACACGCAAAAGTGTTCCCCCACGCACCGGCCGGGCAAGGAATGTCGCGTAGCCGCTGGCGCGAAACTCGCCAAGCATGCCGCGGTCGGTGGGGGCGATCAGCGTGACGGCTTCGCAATCGGAAAACCCATGCTGGCGGAGCCGTTTGAGCAGCCTTCCGTCACTCTCCTCCATGGCTGCGTCGACCAGAAGCACGTCGCAGCCGTCGGCGAAGGACGCTGCCTGGGCCACGGTGGTGGCGATGCCGGCCGCGCCGCCATTGGCGCGGATGGTGAGGGCGATGGCGTCGGCTTCGACGGTATTCTTGGACAGGATCACGGCGCGTCGGCCGGCAAGCGCGTTCATCCGGCCCTGCGGCGGTTCGGTGGCTGATATGGCGGGGATCTCGAAGACGAACTCCGATCCCTGGCCAAGCCGGCTGGAAACCGAAATCGTGCCGCCCATGGCGGCCACCAGGCGCCTGGAGATGGCAAGTCCCAGTCCGGCACCGCCATGCGTGCGCGTCGAGGTGCCGTCGGCCTGCTCGAACTCCTCGAAGATGCGCTCCATGTCCTCGTCGCGCATGCCGGGACCGGTATCGGCGATGGTGAAGCAGATGCGGTCGGTGGTCTCGGTTCGGGCGCGCGCGACGGTGACCAGCACGCCGCCGCTGTCGGTGAACTTGATGGCGTTGCCGATGAGGTTGAGCAGCACCTGCCTGACCCGGCCTGGATCGGCGGTGATCAATTGCGGCACATCCGGTTCGACATGGCAGCCGAGGCCGATATTCTTGGCGAAGGCGCGCGCGGCCATCAACTCGATGATGTTGTCGGCGATCTCGCGCACCGACATGGGCTGCGGTTCGGGATCGAAGCGCCCGGCCTCGATCTTGGAATAGTCGAGCAGGTCCTCGATCAGGGCCAGCAAGGCGCTGGCCGAGGTCGAGATGGCGCCGACATAGGTCTGCTGCTCCGGCGACAGGCTGGTGTCGGCGAGCAGCCTGGCCATGCCCATGATGCCGTTCATCGGCGTACGGATCTCGTGGCTGACGGTGGCCAGGAAGCGCGACTTGGCCTGGCTTGCGAACTCGGCCCGCTCGCGCGCGGTGATCATGGACGATTCGGCCCGTTTGCGGGCGGTGATGTCGCGCGCGATGGCGCGATGCGAGACGGCACCGCTGTCCTTGTCGCGCACCGACAGTTCGATCCACGAGAACCAGCGCGGGCCGGTGGGCGTGCGGATGGCGACGTCGGTGGAACTCAGGCACTCATGGTCTGAGAAAGCGGCATCGGGAACGATGCCGACCTCGATGCCGAGCTCGGCCAACGTCTTGCCGGCAAGGTCGCGCTGATCGGTTTCGACGAGGTCGGCGAACACCTTGTTGGCATAGACGATGTGACCGTCGCGGTCGCGATGGATGACGAGGTCGCCGAGGGCGTCGATGAGACCGCGAAAGCGCTCCTCGCTTTCCTGCATCTCCCACATGCGGTCGGCCAGCGTCTCGATCTCGGCGCGGTTGCGAGCGGTGGTCTCGTCGAGCAGGACCGTTGTGTGGCGTACGCCGCGCCTGGCGTGCAGATGCATGGCCAAGCCGGCAAGGCCTGTTGCCAGCAAGGCAAGGCTGATGAAGGGCGGCGCCCCGGTCAGGTAGGAGAGGCCGGCCAGCGCCATGACAACGAAGGCCAGGATCGGCAGGCCCTCGCGCTTGACCGGTTGCTGATCGGGCACCAGCGGGGGCGCGGCGATAAACCGTCGCACCGATGCCGACGCGTGCGCCGGTGCCGCATCGATGTCGTCGCCAGCGTCGGCCTGTTGGCTGTCGGATTCCGCGATCATGCGAAATCCTTTGCCAGACAGAGATTATGGAAAATTGCGGGGGATCGTTCGAATTTTAGCGGATAGCGCGTTTTTGCCCCGCGGCGACGGATTTGCCGGCCGATGTGGCAATTCCGTCCGCTGCCTGCGATCCCTAAGCCGTCACATGTCGACGACGACGCGGCCGCGGATCTTGCCGTCGACGATGTCGCGTGCGGCACCGATGATGCCGTCAAAGCCGATGGTCGTGGACAGGCTGGCGAGCTTGTCCACATCAAGATCGGAGCCGATGCGCCGCCAGGCTTCGAGGCGCACGGCCTTCGGCGCCATCACCGAATCGATGCCGAGGAGCGAGACGCCGCGCAGGATGAAGGGCGCCACGCTCGACGGCAGATCCATGCCGCCCGCCAGGCCGCAGGCCGCGACCGCGCCACCATAGGACGTCATAGACAGCACGTTGGCCAGCGTGTGGCTGCCGACCGAATCGATGCCTCCGGCCCAGCGCTCCTTGGCCAACGGCTTGGCGGGCTGGTTGAGTTCGTCGCGCGATATCACCTCGGCGGCGCCAAGGTTGATCAGATAAGGGCTTTCGGCGTTGCGGCCGGTCGAGGCAATGACATGGTAGCCGAGGCTGGACAGGATCGAGACCGCGACCGACCCGACGCCGCCGGCAGCGCCCGTCACCACGACAGGGCCGCGATCGGGCACGATGCCGTGCCGCTCCAGCGCCATGACACAGAGCATGGCCGTGTAGCCGGCGGTGCCGACCGCCATGGCGTCATGCGCGCTCATGCCTTCCGGCAAGGGCACCAGCCAGTCGCCCTTAACACGGGCGCGCCCGGCATAGGCGCCGAAATGGGTTTCGCCAACGCCCCAGCCATTCAGGATGACCTTGTCGCCCTTGCGCCAGTCGGGATTGGAAGAGGAGATGACGGTGCCGGCGAGGTCGATGCCCGGCACAAGCGGCCATCGGCGGATCACCGGCGCCTTGCCCGATATGGCCAATCCATCCTTGTAGTTCACCGTCGTCGCCTCGACCGCGATGGTGACGTCGCCCTCCATCAGATCGGCGTCGGTGAGATCGGTCACGGCGACCGACTGTTTTTTCTCGGCGTCGCGCGAAACGAGGATGGCTTTGAAGGTTTCGGGCATCTTTCTCTCCGCGAACTTGCTTGGCGTCTGACTGTGCGGCGACGGTCGCGCGGGGTCAATCCTTGGAAGGCTTGGCGTTCGGAGGCGTGGATTCGCGCCGCCAGCCGATGAGTTCGTCGAAGACGACCAGCGCCGCGCCGACGGAAATGAAGGCGTCCGCGAGGTTGAAGACGGCGAAGGACCAGACCGGCGTGTGGAACAGGATGTAATCGATGACATGGCCGTAGACGGCACGGTCGATCAGATTGCCCAGCGCGCCGCCGATGATCAGCGCAAAGCCGATGCGGGCGATGACATGGCCCGCAGGCGTGCGCGTGGCAAGGTAAAGCACGAAAGCGACGACCAGGACGGCGATGACCACGAGGCCGGTGTCGCCGAAGGAGGAGAACATCGAAAAGGCGATGCCGGTGTTGTAGGTGCGAAACAGCGCCAGGAAGGGCAGGAGGTCGAGCTTCTCCTGGAAGGGCAGGCCGGCCTCGACCAGCGTCTTTATCCATTGGTCGAGCGCGATGGCCACGATGACGAGCAGCGCGTAGGGAGACCATGATTTCACGATTGGGCAACCTTCATTGCTGGTCCGGAATTGGTTCGAGTTTCAGCGCGCCGCGCCGGATCTCGAACAGCATGATGCCGGTGGCGACCGCGAGGTTGAGCGAATCGGCGCGGCCCGCCTGCGGTATCCTGAGCAGCCTGTCGCAGCTCGCCGCCAGGCTTTCGGGCAGTCCCTGCTGCTCGTTGCCCATCATCAGCAGCACCGGTCCACGAGAAAAATCGACCGAGCGGTAGTCGACAGCGCCTTTCAGATGCGTGCCGGCGACGAGGCCCGAAAAGCCACCGCGCCAGGCGAGGAATGCCTCGGTCGTCGCCCTTGCAACCGGCACGGCGAAGATCGACCCCATGGTAGCGCGCACCGTCTCGACGGAAAAAGGGTCGGTGGTGTCGCCGACCAGGATGACGCCCTTGGCGCCGACGGCATCGACGGTGCGGATGACGGTGCCGAGATTGCCGGGATCGCGCACCCGGTCGAGCGCGACCCAGACATCGCCATTGTCGGCACGGATGTCCTTCAGTGCCAGGAATTTCTGCGAGAAGACGCCGACCACCATCTGCGGATTGTCGCGGCGGGTGATGGCGACAAGCACTTTTTCCGAGACTTCGAGCACCATGCCGCCGGCGGCGACCGTGCGCGCCGCGACCTTTTCCACGGCCGGATTGCCGCGTCCGGCCTTGGCGAACACAAGCGTCCTGATCTGCCAGCCCAGGTCGAGCGCATCGATGACCAGCTTCAGCCCTTCGGCCATGAAGGCGTTCTGCTGGTCGCGGAATTTCTTCAAGGCGAGTGCCTTGATGTCCTTGACCAGCGGATTGGCGAGGCTGGTGACTTCCTTCACCTGGCCGGGTGCGCCGGCATGCCGTTCGTTCATGTCAGGCCACCCAGCGCGAAAACAGTGAAGTCGAAAGCGCCCGGCCGGCGGACTTCTCACGGATGATCAACTCACCCGATTCAACCTTGCCGCCCATGCCGGCAAAGGTGTCGCGCATCAGGGCGTGGATGGCGAAGAAGGAGGCGCGAATCGAATAGGCGGTCAGCACCACGGCAAGCGGTTTCGGCGTCAGGATCGAGCGGCAGAGGTCGGTCAGATCAGGCAGGTCCTCGAACAACTGCCAGACCTCGCCCTTGGGACCGCGGCCATAGGCCGGCGGATCGAACAGGATGATGTCGTAGCGGCTGCCGCGACGCTCCTCGCGCTCGGCGAACTTCACCGCGTCGTCGACGATCCAGCGGATCGGCTTGCCGCCAAGCCCGGCCATCTCCTGGTTTTCGCGGGCCCAGCCGATCGCCTTTTTCGAGGCGTCGACATGGGTGACCTCAGCGCCCGCACGCGCCGCCACCAGCGAGGCGAGACCGGTATAGCCGAACAGGTTCAGCACCTTGACGGGCCGCCTGGCCGCCGCGATCAGCCCTGCCATATGGTCCCAGTGCGAGGCCTGCTCGGGAAAGACGCCGACATGGCGAAACGAGGTGAAACGGCCGAGATAGTCGATGCCGTCATGCTTCATCGGCCAGGTTTCGCCGAGTGGCGTCTTGGGAAAACGCCAGCGACCGATGCCTTCCTCGTCGGTGTCGCCGGTAAAGATCGCGTCGGCACGCTCCCAGTCCTTGGCCGGCAGAGCCTTCTGCCAGATCGCCTGGCCCTCGGGGCGCACGATGCGGTAGGGGCCGTATTGTTCGAGTTTTTGTCCGGCGCCGCTGTCGAGCAACGCATAATCGGCGTTCGGCGCCACTTCGAGGATCAGCGGCAGGTGTTCGGCCGGCAGCGCTCCGTCGCGACGGGCAAGGTTGCGCGGGGCGGATTTCGGTGCGGACTGGTTGTCCGGCTTGCCGGTCTGTTCTTCGCGTGGCTTTGCTTGCGGCCTTGCCGCCGCGCGGTCGTGCGGACGCGCCTGTTGCGCACCGCCTTTCGCAGGCGGGCGGCTGTCGCGGCGTTTGTCGCGAAAAGACTTCAAGCGGGAGCATCTCCGAGCGGCGTGGCCGCTTTTGGCATAGGGCAACCGGCTTCGCAACCAAGTCCGCTTCGCCGTGCTTCTCGTTCATGTCGGCAAGCGATGGACCAATGTCAAAGAAACAGGCAAATCTGCCGGATGTCGCGCTCCGAACGCCTGCTTGATCTGATCCAGTCGCTTCGCCGGCACCGCCGGCCGGTGAGCGGGCAAGCATTGGCGGATGAACTCGGGATCTCGATCCGCACGCTCTACCGCGATATCGTAACGTTGCAGGGGCAAGGCGCGCCGATCGAAGGCGAGGCAGGGCTTGGCTATGTGCTCAAGCCTGGCTTCATGCTGCCGCCGCTGATGTTCAGCGACGAGGAGATCGAAGCCATCGTGCTCGGCTCGCGCTGGGTGGCCAAGCAGCCGGACCGGCGTCTTTCTGCCGCCGCCGCCAATGCGCTGGCCAAGATCGCGGCCGTGCTGCCGGACGATTTGCGTGAGGATCTCGACGCCTCGACGCTGCTGGTCGGGCCGCCGGCCGCAGTCATCGAGGGCATCGATCTCGGCCTGGTGCGACAGGCCATCCGCAATGAACGCAAGCTCGCTTTCCGCTACCGCGACGCGGGCGGCGCCGCTTCGCAGCGCGTCGTCTGGCCGTTCGCGCTCGGCTTCTTCGACAAGGTGCGGGTCGTGGTGGCATGGTGCGAGACGCGGCAGGATTTCCGGCATTTTCGCACGGATCGCATCGCCGAGCTGACGCCGATCGATACACGCTATCCACGCCGACGCCAGGCGATGCTCAAGGAATGGCGGGCAACGCTCGACAAGCCGCGCGGCTCATGATGGCTACTGCCAGAATCTGACAGTAGCCTGTTCTAGGGTCTGCCAATCGAAACGCTGACCCTTGGAGATCAGACATGACCAGCCCGAACTTCGTCATTCTCTATGTCGACCGGCCGCTCGAGAGCGGCGCCTTCTACAGCGCGCTGCTGGGACGGGAGCCGGTCGAAAGCGCGCCGACCTTCGTGCTGTTCGTGCTCGATGGCGGCTTCAAGCTCGGGCTGTGGTCGCGCCATACGGTCGAGCCGGCGGCAGAAGCGGCCGGTGGCGGTTCCGAGATCGTGTTTGCGCTGGAGACGCCTGCCGCGGTCGACGCCACGCATGCCGACTGGGCCGGGCGCGGCCTGAAAATATTGCAGGCGCCGACCGACATGGATTTCGGCCGCACTTTCGTCGCGCTCGATCCCGACAATCACCGTCTGCGCGTTTATTGGCTGAACGACGGAGAACAGGCATGAACGCCTGCTGGATCGCGGTCGCGTCGGCGCAGCATGTGCGGCGCGGCCGCAACGACGGTTTCATGCAGGTCAATCACGGCAAGGCCGCACCGTTGCGCCGCATCAGGCCCGGCGATGGCATCGTCTATTACTCGCCAACCACGGTCCTGGGCGAGAAAGACGGTTTGCAGGCGTTCACGGCGATCGGCATCGTGCGGGAAGGAGAGCCCTATCAAGGCATCATGGGCGGCGGCTTCACGCCATACCGCCGCGATGTCGATTGGGCGCAGGCGCAGGAAACGCCGATCAAGCCGTTACTCGACAGGCTGGAGTTCACCGCTGGCAAATCGAACTGGGGTTACCAGCTGCGCTTTGGTCTTTTCGAAATCGCCGCGCATGATTTTCATCTGATCGCCGACGCCATGAGCGTTGCGGCGAAGCTTGTGGGCGCTATCGCTTGAGCGCTTCGTAGACGGCAATGCCGGCGGCCAAGTCCTCTAGTGCCGCGCCAACCGATTTGAAGAGCGTGATCTCGTCGGCGCCGCCGCGGCCTTGCTTCTGGCCGCGCGCCAGTTCGTGCAGGTCGGCGACGATGGCTTCCGGCTTCAGCACGCCGGAGGCCAGTGGCTGGACGATGTCGCCCGCTTCCTTGGTGGCGCCGGCGCGGGTGTCGACATAGACGCGGGCGCACCTGATCGCGTCGTCATCGCTTTCGCGCATCGTCGGGGTGAAGCCGCCAACCAGATCGACATGGGTTCCCGGCAGCAGCAGCGCACCCTTGACCAGCGGCGTGGTGGTGATCGTCGCCGAGGAGACGATGTCGGCCTGGCCAAGCTCGGCATCGAGATCGGTCGCGGCGCTGGCGGCGAAACCTTCGGCGCGCAGATCGGCCGCGACTTTCTCGGCGTTGCCCGGGGTGCGGTTCCAGATGCGGATGGTCTTGATCGGCCGCACGGCGCTGTGCGCCCTGGCGAGGAAGGGCGACAGCGCGCCGGCGCCGACCACGAGCAGCCGCGAGGCGTCGGCGCGCGCGAGATAGGATGCCGCCAGCGCCGAAGCGCAGGCCGTGCGCCACTGCGTCAGCCGCTGGCCGTCGATCAGGGCCTCCGGTTCGCCGGTGCCGCCATCGAGCAGGAGATAGAGCCCCATCACGGCGGGCTTGCCGATGGCATTGTTGTCGGGCGAGACGGTCACGATCTTGACGCCGATATGACCACCGGCCGAACCGCCGGCGGCGTGAAAATCGGTCCAGGCCGGCATCAGCAGCAAGGTCGACGCCGCGCCATCCGGCCTTTCCACCGCGTGATGATGCCTGAACGGCTGCACCGCGCCGTCGCGAAAAGCCGTGCGCAGCGTCTCGACCAGTCCAGGAAAGGTCAGCGCACGATCGACCTCGGCGGCCGAAATGGTCAGCATGAAAGGCTCCGTGAAAAGAACCGCGCCGGCCTGCGCTTCAACTGGTCGGCTTCGGCAATGCCTGCCCTTGGACCGGGGCCTGCGGCGCCGTCGGCGCGCGGCTGACTGCCTGGCGCAGATTTTCCGCCTCGACGCCACGCTGGCGCGCCAGCTTGCGGTAGCGGCCCTGCTTGACCCAGGTTGCCAGGCTGCCGACGATCATGCCGATGGCGAGCGCCACGAACAGGAAGATGAACAGCGGCAAGGTCAGCGTCAGCTTCGGATTGCCGGGATTGAAAGGATCCAGCGTGAAGGCGACGAGTTCGCGGTTGGCGACGGCCAGCGCGATCAGAATGATCGCCAGGGGCACGAAGACCACGATGAGCATGAAACGATTGAGCATGATATTTTCCGTCGCAAGCGTGCCGCGATAAGGCCGTCCGGCGCCGACGCGCCTACTTGCCGCCGTTCAGCCTTTCACGCAGTTCCTTGCCGGTCTTGAAGAACGGCACCCATTTCTCCTCGACCTCGACGGATTCGCCGGTGCGCGGGTTGCGGCCGGTGCGGGCGGGTCTGTTCTTCACCGAAAAAGCGCCGAAACCGCGCAATTCGACCCGGTTGCCCTCGGCAAGCGCGTCGGTGATTTCATCGAAGATCGCGCCGACGATGTTTTCGACGTCGCGCAGGAAAAGATGCGGATTGCGCGTGGCAATAATCTGCACAAGCTCGGACTTGATCATCAGACGGGTCCCCGTGAAAGCAGTTCGGTCAATTTATCAGGATGATTTTATTTGCTTTTTCAGCTGTCCCAACGCGTCTCAAGGGTGCCAGACGGAAACGAGACCGTCAAGAAACAAGCGGTCGGCGCCAAGTTCATGGATGACGTCGCCGCCGGAGTCCGGCAGGCCGAGCGCGCCGGCGACCGTTCGTGCCATCGCCTTCGAGAACAGGAAGCCGCCGCGCCGTTCCGTGTCCTTCCACTCGACGACCTTGAGTTTGGCATCGACACCCTTGGTCGCCAGCCAGTCGATCGCCACGGACTCGCCGCCGACAGCGTCGATCAGCCCGTTGGCAACACCCTGGCGGCCGGTGAAGATCGAACCGTCGGCGAGCGCCAGCGCCTGTTCGCGGGTCATCTTGCGGCGCTCCGCGACGATGCCGACGAACCAGTCGTAGCTGTCGAGGATGAGCTTGCGGACCATGGCGCGCTCATCGTCATTGGTCGGCTTGAAGGGCGAGGGTGAGGCTTTCAGCGGCGAGGATTTAACCTCCTCCAGCTTGACGCCGAGCTTGTCCATCAGGCCGCTGACGTCAGGATACTGGATCAGCACCCCGATCGAGCCGACGATCGAGGTCTTGCGGGCGACAATATGGTCGGCGGCACTTGCGATCATGTAGCCCGCCGACGCGGCGAGCGTGCCGACCTCGGCCACGACCGGCTTGTCGGCGGCCACCTTGCGCACCTCCTCGTAGATCGATTCGCCACCGACGGTGGTGCCGCCAGGAGAATCGATCACAAGGATCACGCCTTTGACCTTCGACGACTGACGGATCGTCTCCAGCCGCTTGATCAGTTCGTCGTCCTCGGTGATGGTGCCTTCGATCCTGACCTTGGCGATGTGGTCGACGGCGGAGCCGCCGAGATCGTCGCGATAGAACCAGGCCGACAGTGCAATCACGCCGAGCGCCACGACGGCAAAGGCCGCGACACGCCAGAAAGTCAGCTTGCGCCGCAAGCGGCGTCGGTCGATCAGGTCGTCGGCTCTCAATGCCATCGTCAGCCTCACAGTCAGCGGGAAGAGACGCTTTTAGACCATGATGTCCTCATCGGGAAGCAGTTCCGTCCCGCGCATGGCGCGGCAATCCGCGCGCGAGCGTTCCCATGCTGTCTATTTTGTTACTGGCCTGTACGAGGGACCCAAGGTAAGTGGGAAGAACTTCGGTGAGGAAAAATGACGCAAGGGCGTCGATTTCTGCTATGAAGCACTGGCTGTTGCGCTGACCCGGGTTTCGTTTGTGCAACGGCAGCTGTCACATTTTTGCGGTTTTCGTCGGCTTGTGCTTGCTTGAGGGCGCTGGCGTCCCACCTATAGGCGGTGCTCCCGGGGGCAGGGTTTTAGAAGAAAGCAGTCATGTTAGCGCGACCGAACGAACCGACCAGCCCGGAGACGGAGTTGGATCCCCCGGCGGATGGCTGGACGCGTGGCGAGGCCTTCGACCGCGCGCAGCGTCATTCGCGCCGCGTGCGCGTGCTCAAATTCGCGTTGCCCTTGGCCGCGGCGCTGATCGCCGTCGCCTTTCCCGTCTATTCCTATCTCGCCGCGCCCGCCTCCGTCGCGGTGCAGGCGGAAGGTACGGCCTTTTCCAATGGCAAGCTGGTGATGGCCAATCCCAAGCTCAACGGTTTCACCAAGCTGAAGCAGCCCTATTCGATGACGGCGCTGCGGGCCATACAGGATGTGAGCACGCAAGGCATCATCGAACTCGAGGGCATCGACGCCAAGGTGCCGATCGCTCCCGACAATGTCGCGGCCGTGAAAGCCTCGCGCGGCACCTACGACCGCGACGGCAATACGATGAAACTGAACAGCGACGTCACCATCACCACGACCGACGGGCTGCAAGCCAAGTTCAAATCGGTCTTCCTCGACATGGGCAAAGGCACTATGAAGACGGATGATCCGGTCGATGTCAGCCGTGGCGGGTCACAGATCACGGCGGCTTCGATGTCGGTCCAGGACAATGGCAAGATCCTGGTGTTCGAGAACAAAGTGCGTGTCAACATTGATCCCGCCGTTCTGAAGGCGGCTGAGGCAAAGGGCGAAGAAGCGAATGTGGCTCAATAGTTCGACACGGCTTGCGGCCGCAACTTCGGCGCTGTTCCTGCTCAGCCTGACGCCGTCGCTGGCGCAGTCCGGGGCGGCCAGCCAGGTGTCGGGTCTCAAACTGGCCGGCGACAAGCCGATCCAGATCGAAAGCGACAAGCTGGAAGTCCGCCAGGCCGACAGCGTCGCCATCTTCACGGGCAACGTCACCGTCGTCCAGGGGCCGACGCTGATGAAAGCCGGCAAGATGCTGGTCTACTACGTCAAGGATCCCAACGCGGGCGCCAAGGGCGCTGAAGCCGCCGGGGCGGCCGCCATGACCGGTTCGGCCAACATCGACCACCTGGAGATCTCCGACAAGGTCTACATCAAGTCGGACCAGCAGGTCGCCACCGGCGATCAGGGCAGTTTCGACATGAAGAGCCAGGTGCTGGTGCTGTCGGGCAAAAAGGTCGTCCTGTCGCAGAACGACAATGTCCTGGTCGGCTGCAAGCTCACCGTGCAGATGAAAAGCGGGCTGGCCCAGGTCGATCCATGCGCCGGACAGCGTGTCCAGATGTCGATCACACCACCGCCGAAATCGGATGCATCGAAATCGGGAGCGACGAACCCCTGATGGCCAGCCTGTCATCGCTGACGGCGCGTCTTCCGGGACGTGCCGCCGGCAAGGTTTCTGCGCCGGCCACGGTCACCGTCGATGCAGGGAAATTCAAGGGAACCCTGATCGCCAAGGGCCTGACCAAGAGCTACAAGGGCCGCAAGGTCGTCAGTGGCGTCACCATCGGCGTGCGCGCCGGCGAGGCCGTCGGTCTGCTCGGCCCCAACGGCGCAGGCAAGACGACCTGCTTCTACATGGTCACCGGCCTGGTGCCGGTGGATGAAGGCACGATCGAGATAGACGGCTTCGACGTCACCTCGATGCCGATGTACCGCCGCGCGCGCCTCGGCATCGGCTATCTGCCCCAGGAGGCTTCGATTTTCCGTGGCCTGAATGTCGAGCAGAACATCCGCGCCGTGCTCGAAGTGGTCGAAAAGGACCGCAAGGTCCGCGAGCGCAACCTCGACGAACTGCTCGAGGAGTTCCACATCAGCCATTTGCGCAAGGCGCCATCCATGTCGCTCTCCGGTGGCGAAAGGCGGCGCCTGGAAATCGCGCGCGCGCTGGCGACGCGTCCGGCCTACATGCTGCTCGACGAACCCTTCGCCGGTATCGATCCGATTGCCGTCGCCGATATCCAGCAATTGGTGCGTCACCTGACGGCGCGCGGCATCGGTGTCCTCATCACCGACCACAATGTGCGCGAGACGCTCGGCCTGATCGACCGGGCCTATATCATCCATGCCGGCCAGGTGCTGACCCATGGCCGCGCCGACGAAGTGGTGGCAAATCCCGACGTGCGGCGGCTTTATCTCGGCGAGGGCTTCACGCTCTGAGCGGTTCACGGCCTGAAACCGCGAACGGCTCCGTCTCTTTTTAGGGAATTCCGGTCGGAGTTTTCCCGCCGCCGGAATCGGCCTGAGCGTGAAATTTGTTTCCTGACACGATTTTTTGGGCGGTGCGGCCTGTTTTTCCGCGATTTTGCTCCGGGATAACGCTCCGGTAAGCGGGTTTTGCTAGGCTTTGCCTTGACAAGCAAAAGCCGGGCCAGTTTCTATGCCCGCCGTGAAATTCATTCCGGAAGTCCGGACGCGTTCAGGAGGCGTTTGAAACCTAGCCATGGCGTTGGCGGCGAAACTACAGCTCCGACAGTCGCAGTCGCTGGTGATGACGCCGCAGCTGATGCAGTCGATTCGACTGCTGCAATTCACCCATACGGAACTCGAGCACTTCATCGACGAGGAGATCGAGCGCAATCCCCTCCTGGAGCGCGCCGAGCCGCAGGACGATGCCGCGAGCGACCAGGCGCAAAAGCCCGAGGCGGAGCCACAAGCGGCCGCCGATGGCGGCGACTGGTTCGAGAGCGAGGCGGGATGGAGTGCCGAGGCAATCTCGGAAAAGCTCGACACATCGCTGGAAAATCTGTTTCCCGATGATCCAGGCACCAGCGAGCGGCTCGGGCCCGACCTGACGGCGCAATGGAAATCGGCTTCGGGCAATGGCGGCGGCTCCTCGTCCGAGGGGCTCGACGCCGGCGACATGGCGGCGAGCGCCATTACGCTGCGCGACCATGTCGGCGAGCAGGTCGCGCTCGCCTTCACCAATCCTGCCGCGCGGCTGATCGCCGGGGAACTCGCCGATGGCCTCGACGAAACCGGCTACATGCGCGCGGATACGGCGGAGATAGCCGCGCGCCTGGGCACCGACGCCGCCGCCGTGGGCAAGGTGCTGGCGGTGTGCCAGACGTTCGAGCCGTCCGGCCTGTTCGCCCGCGATCTTGCCGAATGTCTTTCGCTGCAGCTTGCCGTGCGCGACCGTCTCGATCCGGCGATGAAGGCGTTGGTCGCCAATCTGGAGCTGCTGGCACGGCGCGATTTCCAGGCGCTGAAGCGGCTCTGCGGCGTCGACGAGGAGGATCTGCTCGACATGCTGGCCGAAATCCGGGCGCTCGACCCGCGGCCTGGCATGGCGTTCTCGGGCGGTGCCAGC
The DNA here is from genome assembly GCF_020165665.1 of Mesorhizobium sp. BH1-1-4. Taxonomy (NCBI): domain Bacteria; kingdom Pseudomonadati; phylum Pseudomonadota; class Alphaproteobacteria; order Hyphomicrobiales; family Phyllobacteriaceae; genus Mesorhizobium; species Mesorhizobium sp. BH1-1-4. Next base: position 26,612 of record NZ_JAIUIN010000018.1, on the reverse strand, counting down.
GACGCCATTGTCGCCGATGTCGAGGTTCGCGCGGCCAATGACGGCAGCTGGACCGTCGAACTCAATGCCGAAACGCTGCCGCGCGTGCTGGTCCACCATATCTATTTCGCCCAGGTGTCGCCGCAGGCGAAGAACCAGGCTGAAAAGGACTTCCTGGCCGAGTGCCTGCAGAACGCCAACTGGCTGACGCGCAGCCTGGACCAGCGGGCAAAGACGATCCTCAAAGTGGCCTCGGAAATCGTGCGCCAGCAGGACGCCTTCCTCGTCCATGGCGTACGCCAGCTGAAGCCGCTCAACCTGCGCACCGTGGCCGACGCCATCGGCATGCACGAATCGACCGTCAGCCGGGTCACCGCGAACAAATACATGCTCACCCCGCGCGGCGTGTTCGAACTGCGCTATTTCTTCACCGCCTCGATCGCCGCCTCGGGAGGCGGCGACGCGCATTCCTCCGAAGCGGTGCGCGACCGCATCAAGCAGATGATCGACGAGGAGAAGCCGGTCGACGTGCTGTCGGACGACGCCATCGTCGACATGCTGAAAGAAAGCGGCGTCGATATCGCCCGGCGCACGGTCGCCAAATACCGGGAAGGCATGAATATTCCCTCGTCGGTACAGCGCCGGCGCGAGAAACGGGCACTCGCCAGCGCCGGCCGCTAGCAATCCAGGGAAAGCGCATGGCGCTTTCCCTTGGGAAAAGCGCCAAGACAAAGAGATGGAGCGGTTCTGCGTTTCCGTGAAACGATGGACAGCTCGATACGGTTGCGATTTCCACAGCTTTCGAGTTTCATTGACAAGCTGCGGTGAAGTGGCTAGAAGCCCGCCCGCATGAGACGGGCTGTTGCCCGCTAGCGGATGGTCCGTCACGACAATGGCCTCGGGACGGTCAAGAAGGCGGCTTGTGATCAACCGGAAAGTTCGGATTTAAATCGGCGCGAGTGACGCCGCAAAGCTTGTGCGCACGGATCACGAGTATAAACTCGGGCCAGTTTGAAGCCTGAGCAAGGAAGGTCAGTTTTCAGATGAATCTGCGCATATCGGGAAAGCACATGGATATCGGCGATGCGTTCCGCACACGCATCAACGATCGTGTCGGTGAAGCGATCGGCAAATATTTCGATCGGGGCTTCGCGGGGCATGTCACCGTCATCAAATCGGGCTCGCGCTATCAGGCGGACTGCATGATCCGGCTGGATTCCGGCGCCTCGCTGCAGGCCACCGGCGATGCCCAGGATCCGACGCTCGCCTTCGAGGCCGCGGCCGATCGGCTGGAGACCCGGCTTCGGCGCTACAAGCGCCGTCTGAAATCCCACAATTCCGGCAATGGCAATGGCGAGTTGACCGACATCGCCTATACGGTGATGGCGCCGCTTGCCGATGACGACGAGGAAATCCCGGAGGATTTCGCGCCCGCCATCGTCGCCGAATCGACCATGACGCTGAAGACCATGTCGGTGGCCTCGGCCGTCATCGAACTCGACACCAAGGACAGCCCGGTGTTCGTTTTCCGCAATGCCGGAACCGACCATCTCAACATCGTCTATCGCCGGCCCGACGGAAATATCGGCTGGATCGACCCATCCACGACCAAAGTCGCACAGGGATAAAAGCCAGCCGCACGAGGGGTGGGGACTGGCGCGGCAGGCGAACAAGGATTTTCAAGCATGGATCTGAGCGATCTTATCAGCGTTCCGGCGATTTTGCCGGCGTTGAAGGCGAACTCGAAGAAGCAGCTTCTGCAATTGCTTTCCGAAAGGGCCGCGGCGATTTCAGGCATTCCGGAGCGGGAAGTGTTCGACACCATCCTGCAGCGCGAGCGCCTGGGCTCGACCGGCGTCGGCAATGGCATCGCCATCCCGCATGGCAAGCTTGCCGGCGTGAAGCGCATCGCCGGCGTTTTCGCGCGGCTGGAAACGCCGGTCGATTTCGAATCGCTGGATGACCAGCCGGTCGATCTGGTGTTTCTGCTGCTGGCGCCGGAAGGCGCGGGTGCCGATCACCTCAAGGCGCTGTCGCGCATCGCGCGCGTGCTGCGCGACGCCGACACGGTGGCTAAGATCAGGGGAACACGTGATGCCACGGCGATCCACGCGCTGTTGTCGGACACGCAGGCCTCGCACGCGGCCTGAAGCCATCTTTTTTAAGAGACCACTCCAAGGGCCGCTGTGAGCGGCCCTTCTCGTTTCAGCCTGCCAACCGCCTTTAATGAATGGCGACGGTGGTCAGGTCGTTTTCCATGGCGCCGGCCAGGGCACGGTCGCGCGCATCGGACAGCAGGATCGGCTGGCCGTTGGCGGCAAACAGGGCCCACAGTTCCATGCCGGGCGCAATTTCGCCGATGTTGGGGAAGCGGCCGAGCAGTTCGTCGCTCGAGACCTTGCGCAGATAGGCGACAGAGCCTTCGCCGAGATGGGCGAACTCGCCGCTGGTCATGGTGATGGTTTCGTCAGTTCTGGTCATTTCAAGCCTCCTTGGCGCGAGGACGCCGCTCAAGGCCATCCCGCATGAGAGCCATCGGTGAAGATCAGTCTTTCACCGATATATTTATTTTCCGTACCAGCCGTTCGGACTCCGGCCGATCGAGATCGATCGACAAAAGACCGTTCTTCAGTTCCGCCGCGATCACGCGCATGCCGTCGGCCAGCACGAAACAGCGCTGGAACTGGCGTGCGGCAATGCCGCGATGAAGGAATTCGCGCTCGGTGTCGTCGGTCTGGCGGCCGCGCACGACCAGTTGGTTTTCCTCCGTAGTCACATCGAGATCGCTTTCGGCGAAACCGGCGACGGCGAGTGTTATACGCAGCCTTTCGGCCTTGCCGTCGGCACCGCTGAGGCGCTCGATGTTGTAGGGAGGGTAGCTGTCGCCGGACTTCGCCAGGCGCTCCAGCGTCTTTTCCATGGCGTCGAAACCCAGGAGAAGCGGGCTGGAGAAAGGCGTCATTCGGCTCATGTTACACTGTCCTCTCAAGAGCGACATAAACTGGAAAAACCCAAATGGCATTTTTCCCGATGGTCTTGATATGGTCCGCCCCGCGACCAAGTTCAAGCCATCGGAAGACCCGCCCAAAAGACCCGGCCTTGGACTCACAGGAATAGCCAAAAAAGGATCAGGTCGTGGACTCACAGGAATAATCGACATGGCGCTTGAAACGGCGCTCGGATGCAAGGAGAAGCGCCAAGGTCGCCCTCCAGGCGTGCGACCGGCCCGGTGAGCTCGCGGCCAGCCAAACAAGGAATTGAAATGCCCCAATCCCGAAAGATCATCATCGACACGGATCCCGGCCAGGATGACGCCGTCGCCATTCTGCTGGCGCTCGGCAGTAGCGAACTGGACATCGTCGGCATTACCGCCGTTGCCGGCAACGTGCCGCTGAAACTGACCGAAAAGAACGCCCGCAAGATCTGCGAACTGGCCGGCCGGCCGGCCGTCAAGGTCTATGCCGGCGCCATCCGTCCGTTGGCGCGCGAACTGGTCACCGCCGAGGAAGTGCATGGCAAGACCGGCCTCAACGGGCCGGAATTGCCGGAGCCGACGATGAAGCTTCAGGACCAGTATGCGGTAGACTTCATCGTCGAGACGCTGATGCGAGAAGAGAGCGGCACGATTACGCTGTGCCCGCTCGGGCCGCTGACAAACATCGCGCTGGCGCTGATCCGCGAGCCGCGCATCGCGCCGCGCATCAAGGAAATCGTGCTGATGGGCGGCGGTTTCTTCGAAGGCGGCAACGTCACTCCGGCGGCCGAATTCAACATCTATGTCGATCCACAGGCCGCCGACCTGGTGTTCAAGTCCGGTATCCCGATCGTGATGATGCCGCTCGACGTCACCCACAAGGCGCTGACCACCACCAAGCGCATACAGGCTTTTCGCGCGCTGGGCACCAAGGTCGGCACCGCGACCGCCGAGATGCTGGAATTCTTCGAACGCTACGACGAGGGCAAATACGGCACAGACGGCGGGCCGCTGCACGACCCCTGCGTCATCGCCTATCTCTTGAAGCCGGAGCTGTTCAAGGGGCGCCACTGCAACGTCAGCGTGGAGACCGCCTCGGAACTGACCATGGGCATGACCGTGGTCGACTGGTGGGGCGTCACCAAGCGGGAAAAGAACGCCATGGTGATGCGCGACATCGACCATGATGGGTTTTTCGCGCTGCTGGTGGAGAGATTGGAGCGGCTTTAGAGCCCCATTCTCGGCGATTGAGTAGTCTGACCTGGTAGTTCATGGCGTGTCGGCACACGACGAACCGCCCCTCAATCGGCAAACCGGTAGAAGACGGAGCCATTGTCGCGGGTGACGCGCTCAATTTTGACACGGGAGCCAATCAGGCGGGGTCGATCGTCGTCAACGAAAACCAGAGCATTGTTCTCTAGGAACAATCCATATTGAGACGTGCTGGTCCTGTGCCAGTAAACGCCTTCGATCGTAGCGTCGATCGGGTCAATTGATCGAATCGGCGCTGCGTCATTCTCCCACTCACTCTGGGCCAATATGAACATTATCGCAAAAAAACCGGCGAAGAAGACCACGCTAGGCGCGTTCCTCTTCAAACCCTCATAAGCCGACGGTGGATGCATGATCCCTCAATGTCGATTCATGTGGTAGCTGGAAAGTAGACTTTCAATCAGCCGGCGACGCAGCTTTAACGCGGCGCCGGCCTCGGCTGCCGTTACTTGGACCTTGAAAACGCCAGCCACAGGCCGCCGCCGATCATGAAGCTGCCGCTGATCCTGGACAGTAGCTTGATGCGGCTGGCCGACAGCATGCGGCCGGCGCGGCCGGCGGCCAGTGCATAGGTCGAGTCCGACATGGCGGCGAAGATCATGGCGGTGAGGCCCATGATGACGATCTGCAGCGGGTAGTTGCCGACGGGAGAGATGAACTGTGGGAAAAAGGCGCCGAAGAAGATCAGCGTCTTTGGATTGCTCAGCGCCACGGCCAAGCCCTGCAGGAAGAAGCCGCCACGCGGTTTCCGGGCGGTGCCGTCGGCGTTCAGCGTGCCCTTGGCGCGGAACATCTGAACGCCCATCCAGATCAGGTAGGCGGCGCCGATCAGCCGCACCCATTCGAACCAATGTCCCATGCCCGAGATCAGCGTGTTGAGGCCGATGCCGACGATGGCGATCATGACGGCAAGGCCGGCTTGCGTGCCGGCGACATTGGCGAGACCGGCGCGGGAACCGTGACGGATGCTATTGGCGATGATCAAGGTGACCGTCGGCCCCGGCACCAGGATGATGACGATGCAGGCAAGAACATAGGCGGCGTAGAGTTCCAGCGACATGATTTTCCCTCGGGCGCGCCGTCGATGCGGCGGCTTCGGGCAATCAATGCATAGTGGTGAGGACGACGCAAGCTGGCGCGACGCGCTGGGTTCAAGCCCCTGCCGGCCAGGGCAGCGTCGCCTCGTAGGCGGCCGCGGCCTGCAACACGGCGAGGTCGCCGCGGGGGCGGCCGATGAGCTGCATGCCCATCGGCCGGCCGCTGTCGTCGAAGCCGACCGGGACGTTGACCGCCGGACAACCGCCCAAGGTGGCGAAGGCCGAAACCTGCATCCAGCGATGATAGCTATCCATTCCCCGCCCGGCGACCTCGCGCGGCCAATGGGTGCCGACATCGAAGGGGAAGACCTGCGCGGTCGGCAGCGCGATGAGGTCGAAGCGTTCGAAGATCGATAATAGCGTCCGGTGCCAGGAGGTGCGCACGACCGAGGCCGCGCGGATTTGCGGCGCCGTTAGCCGCATGGCGTTTTCCACTTCCCAGATGGCTTCCGGCTTCAGCAGGCCACGCCTGGCCGGATCGTCATAGTGCACTTTCAGCGCGCAGCCGCTGCTGGCCTGGCGCAAGGTCACGAAGGCCTGCCACAGCGCCTCGACATCGAAGTCCGGCAGCAAGGGCTCGGTCACGAAGGATGCATCCGCGAATCGTGCGAGCGCCGCCTCGCACAGGTCGAGGATGCCGGGCTCGACCGGCAGATGGCCGCCGAGATCGCCAAGCCAGGCGACGCGGCCGCCGGTGGTCGCCGTCGTGAGCCCGTCAAGGAAGGATCCCGGCTTCTCATAGGAGAGAGGCGCTTGCGGATGGTACCCGGCCTGCACGTCGAGCAACAGCGCCATGTCACGGACATTGCGGCCCATCGGCCCTTCGACGCCCATCTGCGCGTGGAAGACCTCGACGTCGGGACCGCCGGGCACCAGCCCCTGCGAGGGCCGAAAGCCGTAGACATTGTTCCAGGCCGCCGGGTTACGCAGCGAGCCGCCGAAATCGCTGCCATCGGCGACGGGCAGCATGTCCAGCGCCAGCGCCACCGCCGCCCCGCCGCTCGAGCCGCCAGCGGTGAGCGCCGGATCGAAAGCGTTCAGCGTCGGCCCGAAAACGGTGTTGTAGGTGTTGGAGCCAAGCCCGAATTCGGGAACGTTGGTCTTGCCGATGATGATGGCGCCGGCGTCGCGGATGCGTTCGACGAAGAAATCGTCTTCTTGCGGGACGAAATCGGCGAAGATGGGCGAGCCGAACGAGGTTCTGAGGCCCGTTGTGGAGGCAAGGTCCTTGATGGCGATGGGAAGGCCGAAGAGGGCGCCGGCTCCATCCGTGCGCCCGGCATCGGCGGCGCCGGCCTCGCGCAGGATGTCGGCGCGGTCGCGCAGCGAGACGATGGCGTTGACCAGCGGGTTGACCGCATCGATGCGATCGAGGAACGCCGTCACCACCTCGCGCACGGAGAGCTTTTTTCGGCGGATCGCGCCGGCGAGTTCTACAGCCGACAGGCGGCAGATATCGCTGGCCGCGGGCACGGCATGCTTCGTGCGGGGGCGCATCAACCGGCCTCTTGCAAGGCCTGGTCGACGTCTTTCGCCAGCGGGATCGCCGGCTGAGCGCCGGGCTTGAGGCAAGCGAGCGAGCCGGCGGCGCCGGCACGCGCAAGTGCCTGTTCGAGCGCGAGGCCCGCCGACAGGCCGGCGGCGAAATAGCCGCAGAAAGTGTCGCCGGCGCCGACCGTGTCGACCGGCGTGATCTTCAACGCGGGAACAGTCAGGAAATCGCTCGGCGTCGCCGCCATCACGCCTTCGCCGCCAAGCGTGACGACGATGGCGCGTCCGGTTTTCCCCGCAAAATCGCGCATGCGCGCCGCCCGGTCGCGGCCGCTAAGCGCCAGGGCCTCGCCATAGAGGTCGAACTCGGTTTCGTTGGCGACGACGTAATCAGCCTTGCCGAGGAAGCCGGACGCTTCGGCGTGGAACGGGGCCGTGTTGAGCACGGTGACCGCCCCGGCCGGCCTTGCCTGGTCGAGGGCCGCATCGACCGTGGCGAGCGGAATTTCATGCTGCAGCAGCACGACGTCGCCCTTCTTCAGAAAAGCCTTGGAGAGGTCGCCGGGCACTACGGAAGCGTTGGCGCCGGGCACCACGGCGATGATGTTTTCGCCGTCATCGCCGACCATGATCAGGGCCGTGCCTGTCGAGGCGAAGGTTTCTCCCACGCCCGACAGGTCGACCTTGGCCTCGCGCAGCAACGCCAGGGCTTCGGATGCGAAATTGTCCTTGCCGACGGCGCCGACCATGCGCACCGGAGCGCCGGCACGCGCGGCGGCCAGCGCCTGGTTGGCCCCCTTGCCGCCAGGCGCCGTCGAGAAACCAGAGCCGCTCACCGTTTCACCGGGGCTCGGCAAGCGCTCAACTTTGGCGATGAGGTCTAGGTTGATCGAGCCGACTACGATAATCAAGAAATGCCTCCTGCTGAATGCACGGAAGCTATCCTGCCAAGCGGTTCGATGCCAGACCACGCGAATGGTCCAGCACGATTACCGCCTCACTCGCAACGCACGGTGACCGTGCCCTGATAGCTGCCGGCGGGAAAGATACCGCTCGACTTGGTGGCCGTGAGATCGATCTGCATGGGGTGGGTGCCGTTGGCGACCCTTTGCGGCACGCTGCCGTTGTTGTCGACCCCCGAGCCATCGAGGCGGAAGACCGAGACGAAGGTCACGTTGGTGCCGCCGCCGCTCGGCGCGGACGAGAATGCGGCAGGCGCCGGCGCTGAAACCGAATAGCAGTCAAGCAAGTTGAGGATTGAGCACAGCAGGGAGCTTGCCACCACGGTGGCGCTGGCACTTGATCCGCCCGCCTGCTTGGAGCCCAGTATGCCGATGGCCGGATTCGTCGTCATCGTGCCCGATGCGCCGACCATGATGGTGCAGGTGCCGATGATCGCCGCATGCGCCGGAAAGCAGAAACCGGCAAGTACCGCCACCGCGAGCTGCGCGTGGTTATTTCTTCTTCTTTTTCTTGCCATCGCCATTTCCGGTCCTGATGCTCCAGCCTTCGTTGGCCCATCCGGGCGACGCGGCCGTGGGCGCGGCAGCGGGAGCGCTGGTGGTCACGCTCGCCGTCGGACCGTCGGCACCGAGGCCCATCTTGAGGAGCTTCAGCTCCAGTTGCAGGCGCTCGACCTCGAGCTCGTAGAGGCGGCTGCAATCGACGCGCTTCGGCGTCCGCCCGATCGGGATCACCACGCGGCCATATGTGGCGACGTCATTGTTGGACTGGTTGTTGCCTCTGATGATACCGAGGTCGAAATAGGCGCCGGTGCCCGATACGGCGGAGCGGCAGGTGGTGCCGTCCGATGCGTGGACCTCGTCCTGCCCCTGGGGCAACGTCACGCCAGGCAGGTTGAAGCCGCTCTCGTTCTGATTGAGATTGTAGACATCCTCGGCCAGAGCCGGCGAAATCCCCACCATGATTGCCGCAAACGCGGCTGTCAGGACTTGCGGTGCCCAAAAAACTTTCCGCATATTTGTGCCCTTATCTGCGTCTGTTGATTGGGAAAGGGGATGCTCTCGGTACAGATACGCACTTTACGCTCGGCGGCGCCGCCGAAGGGCACGACCACAAGGACTGGGCGGGAAGCCTGCGACCCCAGTTGGAAGACACTCGGAGAGATCTTGGCGTCCACCGGCTGAAAATCCTGATCGTAGACGTGGATCTCAACCTTGATCTTCTGGTCGTATGGATTGGCGGGAAAAACGCGGACCGCGAAGACGTCCGTGAAACTGTTGACCTCGCCGCGCATCGGCGACATCGACTGGGCCTTGGCGGCAATGGTCGGCAGGCCGACAGCCAGGGCCGTCGCCAGGATTCGGGCATATTTCAAGGATCCCTCCTTCGCGACCGCCTATTCGCAGCGCAGTGTTACCGTTGCCTGGTAGTTTCCGGAGGCGAAGCGGTTGCTGCCGCCCTTGGCGCCGGCAAGATGGACCGAGACAAGGTCGGCGCCGGGGGCAGCCAGGGCGGTGGCGGATCCCGTTTCCGCGATCGTATGGGCGCCGCTGGCCGAATAGGTCGGTGTCCAGGTGGTGGCCGTGCTGTCGGCGGCAGGCACGGTGGTGAGGGTCACCGGATCGACGCTCAGCGAGACGCCCCCGGTGGTGGTAAGCGTGACAGTTCCAGCCGATCCGCCACTGTTGTGAGAGCTCAGCGACTGCAAGTCCGCGCTTACCGTCATCGTGCCGTTGGTGCCGACAACAAGGGTGCAGGTCGCGGTGACCGTGCCGTTGAAAATGACGTTCTGCGTCGTGGCCATCGCGGCGTGGTCCAGGCACACGGCAAGCAAGGCAGCACCGACGGTGGTGCGAAACAACTTCATCGAGACCCTCCTATTAAGTCGGATCGCCCGATTTAATATGGGTCATCATCGCTTTATCATGGTTAATTTAGCGTAAACTGAAATAACGCTCTGGAGCAAAAGCGATAAATAAACCGATGGTTGTCCCCGGTTGTATCCAGAAAATCCGAATATAAGCCGCACGAATACTTCGTAACGGGGAAGATTGATATATTTCTTGAGTGAAAATACAAATATCGACATTCAGGCCGAAATCTGCCCCGCTTCCCAGCCCAGGATGGCGCGCTTGCGGGTAAGGCCCCAGTGATAGCCGGTGAGATCGCCTGATTTGCCGATGGCGCGGTGGCAAGGCACCACGAAAGAGAGCGGATTGGCGCCGTTGGCGGCGCCGACCGCGCGGCTGGCGCTCGGCGCGCCGATGCTGGCGGCGATCGAGGAATAGGTGCGGGCCTTGCCCATCGGGATTTGCAGCAAGGCTTCCCAGACACGGACCTGGAAGTCGGTGCCGATCATGACGACGTGCAGCGGCTGGTCGGCGCGCCACAGCGTCGGCTCGAAGATGCGCGCGGCATAGGGGCCTGTCGCTTCCCTGTCCTCGGCATAGAGGGCGTTGGGCCAGCGGCCCGACATGTCGGCGAAGGCGGTGCGCTCCTCGCCGGCGTCGCAGAAGGCGAGGCCGGCAAGCCCGCGGTCCGTGGCCATGATCAGGGCGGTGCCGAACGGGGAGGGGTGATAGCCGTAGCGGATGGTGAGGCCAGCGCCGCGCGTCTTGTAGTCGCCAGGCGACATCGCCTCATGGGTGACGAACAGGTCGTGCAGCCGGCCGGGACCGGACATGCCCAGTTCAAAAGAGGTTTCGAGCAGCGGCATGCCGGAATCGAGCAGCTTGCGCGCATGGTCCAGCGTCACCGCCTGCAGAAAGGCCTTGGGCGACAGGCCGGCCCAGCGGGTGAAGAGTTTTTGCAGGCCGGTCGGCGTCTCGCCGACCTCTTCGGCCAGTTCTTCCAGGGATGGCTGGTCGCGATAGTCGAGGCTGATCTTCTCGATGGCGCGGCGCACGATTTCGTAGTCGCTGCCCTCGGGCGTGATGTCCTTCCTAAGGACTGCCGTGTGTGTGCTCATGGACCTGTCTCCTTGGGCTGGAATATCGCCCCTTGGGGCGCCGATCGCCACCCGAAACTTGCCTTCTTGGGGGCGATGGCTGACGAACGAGCAAATTCCATCGAGGGATAAAAGGGCCGGTGCGCACGCGTGCAGGGATCAGCGCGCCTTGGCGGTCGCCAGCGCGCGCGCGAAGGCGGTGGCGAAGCTCTCGCGGGACTCGGGATCGAGGAAGCCGCCGATCGGCACGTTCTGGCCCTGTGCTTCCACGGTCATCCTGGTGATGCCGATCTCTGCGTGCCGGGCGACCGAAAACCGTGCCCAGAACGGATTGAAGCGGTGCGCTTCCGACTTTCCCGAGGGGGCGGTCTTGCGGATATCGAGGCTGGTTCGCGAGACCGATACTTCCTCGCGGGCGCGGGCGGCCCGATAGTTGACGCGGAAGGCGATGTAGACGGCGATCACATCGAGGCCGAAGAAACCGAACACCGGCCAGGCGCCGCGCGACAGGAAAAACGCGCCCGTCACCAGCCAGCCGAACATCAGCGCGCCCATCAGGATCAGGAAGCCCGTCCTGCCCAGCGACCGGTGTGGGGTCAGCAAGGCGTGGAAGAAGGGCTCGTCAGCCTGAAACGAGGCGTTTGTGTCGCTCATGACAGACTATTATAGGAGGGAAATGGCGCGCCCCAAGTCCAAAGATTCGTCCCTGCCCAAAAGTGAACCGTTGCCCGGACGCCGTGACGGCTCGAACGCCAAACCGCGCCCCAGGCCCGCGCGGTCAAGTTCGCTCTACAGCCCGGCGGAAGTGCACGAGATCTTCCGGCGCTTTTCGGTGCAACGGCCGGAGCCGAAGGGCGAGCTCGAACATGTCAACGCCTTCACGCTGCTGGTGGCGGTGGTGCTTTCGGCGCAAGCAACCGATGCCGGCGTCAACAAGGCGACGCGGGCTTTGTTCAAGGCCGCCGATACGCCGCAAAAGATGCTGGCGCTGGGTGAAGCCGAGGTTGGCGACCATATCAGGACCATCGGCCTCTGGCGCAACAAGGCCAAGAACGTCATCGCGCTATCGCAGGCGCTGATCCGCGACCATGGCGGCGAGGTGCCGGACGACCGCGATGAGCTGGTCAAGCTGCCAGGTGTCGGGCGCAAGACCGCCAATGTCGTGCTGAACATGGCCTTCGGCCAACATACGATGGCGGTCGACACGCACATCTTGCGCATCGGCAACCGGCTAGGCCTGGCGCCCGGCAAGACGCCGGAACAGGTCGAGCAGGGATTGTTGAGGATCATCCCGGACGAATATATGCGCCACGCGCATCACTGGCTGATCCTGCATGGCCGCTATGTCTGCAAGGCGCGCAAGCCGGATTGCCCGGCCTGCGTCATCGCCGATATCTGCAAGGCAGCGGTGAAGACGACCAGCATTCCGGCGCCGCTGGTGCCGATCGCTCCGCTCGAAACGGCCGCCGAAGATCAGCTTCCGTAGCCGCGCGCCATCGCCGCGGCGAAGACAGGGATCAAGAGGAAGATGGCTCCTTCGGCGCGGATATAGGACTTCACCGAGGCCAGTTCGGCCGCCGGCACGGCGAAGGCGGGATTGGTGCTGGCCTGCCTGTTCCAGGAGATAAAACGCACGGTCGGGATGATCGACAGCAGGCCGACAATGCCGAACGCCGCCATCTTGGCCCAGAACACCCAGTTGTGGACGTAGAACTCCCAGCCCTTTAGGCCCCAGAAGACGCGGCCGATGCCGACGATGATGATGAGCGCGGCGATGATGCCGTAGTGGCGGTCGATGCCGGCGAGCCGCTTGAGCGTCGCTGCGGGCAGGTCGCCACGGATCAGCACGAATTCGGCGCCTATGATGGCCGCCAGCGAGAACACCAGCAGATGGTGGATGATGGCGAGCACGAGGTCCGTGGTGTCCATGCGGATTTCCCTGGATCGGCGGCACCGGCCGGCGCCTCAAAATTCGGGCGTGCTGAATCAGCCCACGTCGAAAATAACACCCCTGCGCAAAAATCCCATAGCGTGGCTTGGATGTCGTGAAGCGCTGCCGGAGTTTGCGTTTGGTGCTGGATGATGGTCCCCTGTTCCCTGGCTCTTGCACCGCGCCGGCGATTTGCTAACCGCAGGCGGCAACGCGAGGCAAATCCAATGAGCACGACGCAGGCCGTCATCGCCCCGGTCATCGAGACGCCGCGAACCATCCTGCGGGCACACCGGCTGGGCGATTTCGACGCCTATGTCACGATGTGGGCCGATCCGGTCGTCACCCGTTTCATCGGCGGCAAACCGCGCACGCGTGAGGAAAGCTGGATGCGCTTCCTGCGTCACGCCGGCCTGTGGTCGCTGCTCGGCTACGGCTTCTGGGCCATCGAGGAGAAAGCGACCGGCCGCTTCGTCGGCGAGGCCGGGTTCCACGATCTGAAGCGCGATATCGAGCCGTCGATCGAAGGCACCCCCGAAGCAGGATGGGCGCTGGCGCCGTCGGTGCACGGGACGGGCCTTGCCACCGAGGTGGTCGGCCGTGTCCTGGCATGGGGCGAAGAGACGTTCGGGCGCTCCAGAACCGTTTGCATCATCGATCCCGAGAATGCCGCCTCCTTGAACGTCGCGACGAAATGCGGCTACCGGGAAGTGGTGCGAACCCTCTATCACGACGCCCCGATGATCCTGCTGGAGCGGCTGTCCTGAATATCTAGTTGAATCAGTTTGTATTCGATACTTGGCGGGCGCTAGACCGCGAGACTCGCCTGCTCCAGCATGGTGGCATCCTCGCCGAAGGCACGGGTGGCGCGGGCCGCCGCCTCAAGCAGCGGGCGCTTCATGCGCTGCAGGAACGCGGCGTCGACGCGCGTGCTTGGACCAGCCAGCGTCAAGGCGCCGAGGAGCACACGTCCCGGCCCGAAAACCGGTGCCGACACGCCCGCCGTCTCGGGGTCGCGATCGCCCACGGCGAGGCAGTTGCAGGTTTTGCGGATGGTTTCGTAGGGTTCGCCCTGCTGTCCCGAAAACGCCGCCAGCACGCGGCCGCCGGAGCCGACCAGCAAAGGCAATACGTCGCCTTCGCGTATCGTGTAGCGGATCGGATGCTTGGATTCGACCCGGTAGAGACAGGTGCGCACGTCCCCCGAGCGGACGTAGAAGGCAACGCTCTCCCAGCTTCTTTCGGAGAGATCGCGCATGATCGGCAGCAGGATATCGACCGCCACGACCGAGCGCTGGTAGAGTGCGCCGAGCCGGAAAGTCGCGGGTCCGACGCGGTAGCGGCCATCGTCCAGGCGCTCGAGCAATTGTCCGCGCAGCAGCGAATTCGCCAGCCGCAGGATCGTGCTCTTGTAGAGACCGGTGCGCGTCGCGATTTCAGCCAGGCTGAGCGAGCGGTCTGCCGTGGTGAAGGCGTCGAGGATGGCGACCGCCCGATCGAGTGCGGCAACACCTTCGGCGGGCGCTCGCCGGATTTCCGCGTCAGCCGATTTGCCTGCCAAGTCCATTGCGGTTCCCAATTCGAAGAAGGCCGAACGGAGCGACTGTGTCGCGCCGCCTGAATGTTCTGTCCAGCAGAATATCGTTCCCGTTGACAGAACTTGGTAACATCTGCTTGAACTCGATCACGGGCCTGAACTCAGGCGCGTTTGGCAGGCACCGGAGGAGGTGTCGTGATCTGGAGGAATCCCATGCTGAACAGACGCAGATTTTTGACGGGGACGGCGGCCGTCGGCGCCGCCGGCCTCGCAGGACTTCATTTCACGCCCGCTTTCGCCGAAGGCGCGCCGCAGATCCAGATTTTCGTGCCGGCGGCACCCGGCGGCGGCTGGGACCAGACAGGGCGCACGATGGATCAGGTGCTGCGCAGCGAGAAGCTCATCTCCGGCTCGCAGATCACCAATGTCGGTGGCGCGGGCGGCACTGTCGGGCTGCCGCAGTTCATCAGCCAGTGGAACGGTAAGGGCAATTCGCTGATGGTCGCGGGCATGGTCATGGTCGGCGCCATCATCGCCAACAAGGCAGCCAACAATCTGACGCAAGTCACGCCGATCGCGCGGCTCACCGGTGAGTTCGAGGCACTCGTCGTGCCGGCGGACTCGCCGTTCAAGACGGCGGCCGATTTCGTCGCCGCGCTCAAGGCCGATCCGACGAAGGTTCCAGTCGCGGGTGGTTCCGCCGGAGGCTCGGACCACATCCTGTTCGGCCTGATCGCCAAGACGGTTGGCGTTCCGGCTCCCAGCCTTTCCTATGTGCCGTTCGCCGGCGGCGGCGAGGCCTTGTCGGCGCTGCTCGGCAACCAGGTGGCGGCCGGCATTTCTGGTTTCGGCGAGTTCTCCGAACAGGTCAAGGCGGGCGCGCTCAGGCTGCTCGCCATCTCGGCCGACAAGCGCCAGGATGGCATCGACGCGCCGACGCTGAAGGAAGCCGGCATCGATGTCGAACTGTTCAACTGGCGTGGCGTTTTCGCGCCGCCCGGCGTTTCCGACGCGGACAAGGCGGCGATGATCACCCTGGTCGAGACCATGGCCAAGAGCGATGCCTGGGCAACCGAATGCAAGAACCGCAACTGGACGCCCATCCTGCTCACCGGCGACGACTATGCGAAATTCGTCACCGAGGACACGGCTCGCATCGAGGCCATTCTCAAGGATCTCGGCCTCGCCTGATTTTCCCCAGGGGGACGGCGCGAGCCGTCCCTCATTTTTCAATAGCAGCCGGCCGCAGGGAGGCGATCGGCACCTAGAGGTACGGTGAAGGCTGGCCGCGGGCTGCCGCCGGCGTCGGCCAACCGTACCGGGCCAGCCATAACGGGCCAGCCATAACGGGGAGGACGTTCATGAGCACCATCAACCAGCCGGCGGCGCCCTCTCGCCTTGCCGTGCCGGAATTGCTGATCGGCATCGGCCTTCTGGCCTGTGCCGGGGCCGTCGCCTGGCAGACGCTGGCGATCCCGGTATCGCCGCTCTATTCCAAGGTCGGGCCGACCGTCTTTCCCTATCTCACCATGGTCGGCCTGGTTGTGCTTTCGCTGCTGCTGATCCTCGCCGCATTGCGTGGCGGCTGGCAGCCGGAGGAGGAAAAGGAAACGCCGACCGACTGGAAGGCGATGGGCTTCGTCGTCATCGGTCTTGTGGCCAATCTTCTGCTCATCCAGCCGCTCGGCTTCACGGCCGCCTCGGTCATCATGTTCGTTCTCGTCTGCTACGGCTTCGGCAGCCGGCACACGCTGCGCGATGTGCTGACCGGCCTGGTGCTGGCGCTGGCCGCCTATTTCGGCTTTGCCAAGGCGCTCGGCGTCAATATCGGCGCCGGTTTCGTCGAGAACCAGCTGAACACGGTGATCGATGCCTTCACCAGCACGCTGGGAGGCTGAGACCATGGATACGCTCAGCCATCTCGCACACGGGTTCGCCGTCGCGTTCACCCCGACCAATCTGATGTGGTGCCTGCTTGGCACCACGCTCGGTACGGCCATCGGCGTGCTGCCTGGCCTGGGGCCGGCACTGACCATCGCGCTGCTCTTGCCGATCACCTATCAGGTGGCGCCGGAGGCGTCCTTTATCCTGTTCGCCGGCATCTATTATGGCGCCATGTATGGCGGCTCGACGACATCTATCCTGCTCAACACGCCCGGCGAGAGCGCCACGATCGTCACCGCGCTGGAAGGCAACAAGATGGCCCGGTCCGGTCGCGGCGGCGCCGCGCTCGCCACCTCGGCGATCGGCTCCTTTGTCGCGGGCACGCTCGGCACGCTGGGCGTCGCCTTTTTGGCGCCGATCGTGGTCAAGTTCGCGCTGGCTTTCGGTCCGGCCGAATATTTCTCGCTGATGGTGCTGGCCTTCATCACCGTTTCGGCCGTGCTCGGCTCGTCCTCGGTGCGCGGCCTGACCAGCCTGTTTGCCGGCTTTGTCATCGGGATGATCGGCGTCGATCTGCAGACGGGCCAGCCGCGATTCACTTTCGGCATGACCGAGCTGCTCGACGGCGTCGACGTCATCATCGCCGCCGTTGGCCTGTTCGCGGTCGGCGAGACACTCTACATGGCCTCGCGCCGCTATGCCGGCAAGGACGAGATCGTGCCGCTGAAAGGCTCGCTCTACATGACGGCGGCCGAATGGGGGCGCTCCTGGAAGGCCTGGCTGCGGGGTGCGGCGATCGGCTTTCCGATCGGCGCCATGCCGGCCGGCGGCGCCGAGATCCCGACCTTCCTGTCCTATGCCATCGAGAAGAAACTGTCGAAGCACAAGCAGGAATTCGGCACGGTCGGCGCCATCGAGGGCGTTGCCGGCCCCGAGGCCGCCAACAATGCATCCGCCGCCGGTGTGCTGGTGCCGATGCTGACGCTCGGCCTGCCGACCTCGGCGACGGCGGCGATCATGCTGTCGGCCTTCCAGAGCTACGGCATCAACCCCGGACCGCTGCTCCTGACGACACAGGCCAACCTTGTCTGGGGCCTGATCGCCAGCCTATTCATCGCCAACGTCATCCTGGTCATCCTCAACCTGCCGCTGATCGGCCTGTGGGTTCGGCTCTTGAAAATCCCGGCGCCGCAGCTCTATGCCGGGATTCTGGTGTTCGCCACCGTCGGCACCTATGGCATTTCGCAGTCGCCGATCGACCTCGTCATCCTCTATCTCCTGGGGGCCGCCGGCTTCCTGATGCGGCGCTTCGATTTCCCGACCGCGCCTGTCATTATCGGCATGATCCTGGGGCCGCTCGCCGAAACGCAGTTCCGTCGCGCCATGACCATCTCGAACGGCGACTGGTCGGTGTTCTACACACACAAGCTGTCGCTGATCCTGTTGACTCTTGCCTTCATCGGCCTCGCCGGCCCGCATATCTGGGCCTTCATCGAGCATCGGCGTCGGCGCGGGCCCGAACATGTGCCGGGCGATGCCTGAGCGATTTGAGAAGATATGACAGACCTGCTTTCCGGTATCCGCGTCCTCGACCTGACCAATGTGCTCGCCGGACCTTATTGTGCTTATCAACTGGCCTTGCTGGGAGCCGACGTGATCAAGGTCGAAGGGCCGCAAGGTGGCGACCTCGCGCGCCAGCTCGGCGGCTCGCCAAAGCTCAACGGTGCCGGCATGGGCGCGTCGTTCCTGGCGCAGAACGCCGGCAAACGATCCGTCATGCTCGACCTCAAGCAGGCGACGGATCGCGAGCGCTTCCTCGACCTGGTTGCCAGCGCCGATGCGCTGGTCGAGAATTTTCGTCCCGGCGTGATGAAACGCCTCGGCCTCGGTTACGACGAGCTCAAGGCAGTACGGCCCGGCCTTGTCTATTGCGCGATATCGGGTTTCGGCCAGAGCGGGCCGATGCGCGACAACCCCGCCTATGACCAGATCATCCAGGGCCTTTCCGGGATCATGAGCATAACCGGCACGCCGGAAACCGCGCCGTTGCGCGTCGGCTATCCCGTTGCCGACACGCTGGGCGGCCTGGTCGGGGCGTTCTCGATCGCGGCCGCGTTGGTCAGGCAGAAGACGTCGGGCGAGGGTGCGTTCCTCGACGTGTCGATGCTGGAATGCACGCTCTCCGCGCTTGGCTGGCCGGTCTCCAACTATCTGACGGCAGGGGTCGATCCCAAGCCGATGGGCAATGAGAATATGACGGCGGCTCCATCAGGCGCTTTCCGTACCGGCGACGGGCTCATCAACATCGCCGCCAACAAGCAGGAGCAGTTCGTGACGCTGTGCGTGCTGATCGGGCGGCCGGAACTGGCGTCGGACCAGCGCTTTGCCGAGCGCGAGACGCGCAAGAAGAACCGCGCCGCACTCAAGGTCGAGATCGAGGACGCTCTGGCCAGCGCTGCTGCGGCGGTTTGGGAAGAAACGCTCAATCGAGCCGGCGTGCCGGCGGGCAGGGTTCTGACGATCCCGCAAGTGCTGGCCGAACCCCAAGTGCTCGAACGCCAGGTGACGGCCCGTTTCGACGATGTGGCCGGCATGGACGGGCCGCTCACCGTTCTGCGCGGTGGCTTCATGGTGGATGGCACGGCACCGTTGCCGACACGGCCGCCGCCGGTGCTGGGGGAGCATATGGACGAGGTGTTCGCCGGCCTGCCGCCACGCACCAAGGCAAAGGCCAGGGCATGAGCGGCGTGGAGAGGAAAACAGGCCGCGAGCGCGGCGAGGAGTGGTGGCGGACCGACATCATCGAGATGAGCCCCGGCGTGATCCGGCTGCGCGGCTATGAGATCCAGGACCTGATCGGCCGTGTCAGCTTCCCCGCCATGATCTGGCTGATGCTGCGTGGCGAACTGCCCAGCGAGGACCAGGCGGCACTGCTCGGCATTGCTTTGGGGGCGGCCGTCGACCACGGGCCGCAGGCGCCGTCGATCGCCATTGCCCGCATGGCTGCGACCTGCGGCGTCGGTATCAACAGCGCCATGGCCTCCGCCATCAACGTGCTTGGCGACGTGCATGGCGGCGCCGGCGAGCAGGCGCTTTCCATCTATGGCGATGTTGCCGTGGCGCTCGAGGGCGGCATTGCCCTCAACGAAGCGGTCTCGACACGTCTTGACCGGTTCTTCGCGGAGGAAGAGGGCTATGTGCCGGGGTTTGGCCATCGCTTCCATCCTGTCGATCCGCGCGCGCCGCGTCTGCTGGAACTGGTCAGAGATTTTGCCGTGCGCGGCGTGATCAATGGCCGCTTCGCCGACATCGCCGAGGCGGTCGAGGCCGACGTCGGGCGGCGCAAGGGCAAAAAAATCCCGCTCAACATCGATGGCGCCACCGCCGTCATCTATGGCGAACTCGGTTTTCCGCCGCCGCTGACGCGCGGGCTCTTCGTGCTGGCGCGGTCGGTTGGCATCCTGGCGCATGCCTGGGAGCAATCGCAGCAGGCCGAGCGGAACAAGGGGCCGTTGCCGCGCGAATGGCTGTGGGCCTATGGTGGCCCGCCGGCGCGGCCTTTTCCGGAAGATGACGGCAAGGGCGGATAAGCCTGCCTCAGGCAGCGCCGATCGGCGCAGGTCGCGGAATGGTCAATGTCGCCACCAGCGTCGAGAGGTCCGGCTCGTCGATCAGCATTGCCGCGTCGGCGGGCGCCAGCCAGGCCCGCTGCCGCCGCCTGGCTTCCTGCCAGTTGGCGAGTTCCTCGGTCACCTCGAGGAGATAGACGATGACGTCGACACGAATGAAGTTGTTGGCCAGCCGTTTCCAGTAGGAGTAGGTGCCCGCGGGCTCCTTCAGGGTCTTGCCGAGCACGCCGGCTTCTTCCATCGCCTCGATGGTGGCTGCCTTGCGGCCGCTCTTGCCTTTCATCGGCCATCCCTTGGGGACGATGAAGCGCTGCGTCGTCCTCGATGTGACCAGCATCACCTCGATGCCGCCATGCGCATTGCGCCGAAAGGGGATCGCCGCCACCTGGCGGATTCGTTCGCCCTTCTTGGCGCGGCGTACAGCCTTTTTCTTGGTGGCTACCATTCGCAAAAATCCAGACGGTGCAATGCCCCATAGCGTGATGCGGCGCCTTTGCAAAATGCAAACTGCCGCAGGGATACCCAATGGCCCCTATCATGTAAGTCGGCTAAATAAAAGTGGACTTTACCTGTCAGCGGCAGGTGCTGACGGCGGTGTTGCCGATTATCTGTGTCTGGCAACTCGGCCTGACCTGCGGAACGACAGGCGGCGGCGGCTGGACGATGACGCGATCCTGGGCACGATACTGCTGCTGCTGCTGCTGAAATTGCTGCCGCTGAACCCGGTTCTGCAAGGCCTGCAGGTCGTTCTGCTGCATCTGGGCATTGCCGTTTGCCGAGGGAATGAACACCTCGGCGGAGGCGGGCACACCAGCCAGAACCAGCGTGGCCAGCACTGCCGATGCCAGAATCATCGATGGGCTACGCAAAGACATCCGCTCGTTCCGCGAAAAGATCCTATTCATCCCCAGTATATAGGGCGCCTGTCTGGCGATGCGATGTTTCATGGCTAAAAAGAATGGATTTGATGCCGCGCACCGGACGGCAAGCGGTTGCCGTCATATTCGGACGTATAATCCGAGCATTACCGTCATATGACGACTATGAACCGACGGATGTGGCCGTAGTATCTTCAGCTGCGGAGACCTCCACCAAATGGCTGATGCCAGCCGCCCGCGTATCGCCTAAACGCAACTTTCGGTTCCATCTGTTGCAAGTTAGTATATTCTAAAAAAGGCCTGCGCTCCTCGACCACTCGCAAGAGCACCGGCCTTGATGCATCGAGCTTACTGCAGATTGCCAGCATTCTTATTGCATATCCATTGCATACGTAGATGTGGTTGCGGCGCCAAGCCCGGGGGCGGGTCAGGATGTCTGCAAACGGGGGCAAGTGTATGGCTTTGTTTTCAGGGCGCATTGTTGCGCGATCAGTCGTTTTTGGAGTGCTCGCGTATACTCTGGCGTCACCTGCCTTTGCTCAGGTCGTGATTGGCGGAAAACCGGCCAAGGCCGACGATGGATCAAACGTCCTCGGCAACGCGAACGCCGATGACGGCGTAGCTGGCCCAAATGTGCCGCCCCACCAGAATGCGGCGACGGTCAATTCGGGCGTGACGGCCTATTTCGGCGATGCGCGAGGCGGTGATGGCGGTGATGGCGGGACCGTCGCGACGATCCAGTGCATCGGCGGTCCTCCACCATTTTGCGTGCCGACGCCGACCGTGGACGGCGGTGATGGCGGTGACGGCGGCCCCGGCGGGACCGTCGACATAACCAATAGCGGCGATCTGAGGACGACCGGTACAGAATCATACGGCATGAACGCCGACGCGTCGGGCGGCAAGGGCGGTAACGGCGGTTGGGCGGCGGACTTCTTCCTTACGGATGGTGGAGCCGGCGGCAATGGTGGCAATGGGGGCAGCGCGCGCGCCGTCGCCACGACAGTCAGTCAGATACGTACAACCGGCAACTCCGCGCACGGCATTCTCGTCAATGCCAGTGGCGGCAATGGAGGCGACGGCGGCGTTGGCGGATCGTTCGGCTCCGGCGATGGCGGTGAGGGCGGGCGCGGCGGTAGCGGAGGCACCGCATATGGCGAGAACCAGGGCTTCATCGAAACGAGGGGCGATTTCGCGCGCGGTCTTTTCGTGCGCGCGGCGGGTGGTGTCGGCGGTGGCGGCGCCAGCGGCGGCGGCCTGATTATCGGTGACGGTGGCAATGGTGGTTCACCAACCGTCGGTGGCGACGCGACGGGCGTCAACTCGGGCGACATATTCACCTATGGGAATTTCGCCGGTGGCATGGTCGTGCAGTCCGTCGGCGGCGGCGGCGGCGATGGCGGCAGCGGTTTCGGCGCATGGGGCGGTGGCGGTTCTGGTGCTGACGGCAATGACGGCAAGTCGGCAACCGGCACCAACACGGGCAACATCACGACCCACGGACTTGCAGCCATAGGCATGCTGGTCGAGTCCGTTGGCGGTGGCGGCGGCGATGGTGGCAATGCCATCGGAGTGGTGTCGGTCGGCGGCAGCGGCGGCGGCGGCGGCAATGCGGGCGCCGCGACCGCAAACCTTGGGGGTTCGGTCACCACCGGCGGGGATGGCGCACATGGGGTACTGATCCAATCGGTTGGCGGCGGCGGCGGCAATGGTGGGTTTGCCCTCTCGATCAATCCGACCTCGGTGTCGGTCAGCATCGGCGGCAGCGGCGGCACTGCCGGTGAAGGCAGGGCCGTAAACGTAAACCAATCCACAGGTGCCGGACCAACCGTAGCCACTTCGGGGCGGTCCGCCATTGGCATATTGGCCCAGTCAGTCGGAGGCGGCGGCGGAAATGGCGGTGGCGCGTTCGCCGCCGCCGGTATCGCTTCGGTCGCCATTGGCGGTTCGGGCTCACGTGGCGGCGACGGTGGCGAGGTGCGCTACAATGTTGGCAATGCGACCGTCACGACAGTTGGCGCTGATTCCGCTGGTGTGGTTGCGCAATCGGTTGGCGGTGGCGGCGGCAATGGCGGGTTCGCCATAAGCGGATCGCTTGGCGTGGCCGTGGGCGTCGGCGGCAGCGGCAGCGCCGGCGGCAGCGCCAAGCTGGTCGATGTCACCAGTGGCGGGTCGATCAAGACCGGTGGTGACCGGTCTGCCGGGTTGATCGCACAGTCGATAGGCGGCGGCGGCGGCAATGGCGGCTTCAGCATCGCAGGCAGCCTCGGCGCGGCGATCGGCGTTGGCGGAAGCGGCGCCTTAGGCAGTGATGGCGGCCAGGTGTTTTTCCGCACGGTGGCCGACGGCCTCCAGAACATCGAAACGCACGGGACGGATTCGGCCGGATTGATCGTGCAGTCGATTGGCGGCGGCGGCGGCAATGGCGGCTTCTCCGGGACGGTCGGTGTCGCCGCGGCGGTGTCGGTTGGCGGCGACGGTGCCGGCGGCGGCAAGTCGATGGCCGCGGACGCCACTTTCAACGGCACTGTCGATACGTTTCAGGACCGATCGGCGGGCATCATCGTGCAGTCGGTCGGCGGCGGCGGCGGCAATGGCGGCGGCGCGTTCACGGGCAGCTTCGCGGTTGCGGTCGGCATTGGCGGCAATGGCGGTGTGGGCGGCGCCACCAGCACGGCCAAGTACACGTCCAACACCACCACGATCACCACGCGCGGCAACGATTCCGCCGGTCTCATCGTTCAGTCGATCGGCGGCGGCGGCGGCAATGGCGGCTTCTCGGTCAATATCTCGGCCGGGGTTGCTGTCGGTGTCGGAGGTAACTCCAGCAAAGGCAGCAATGGCGAACGCGTCGACGTCGATGTCGGTACCGCCACGATCGTCACTGGTGGCGACCGCGCGATAGGCGTTCTTGCCCAGTCGGTTGGCGGCGGCGGCGGCAGTGGCGGCTTCACGCTTGCGGGATCCCTGGCCGTATCGGTCGGCATAGGCGGCAAAGGCGCTGGCGGCGGCAACGGTGGCGAGGTCGTCGCCACGATTCATGGCGGCAGCATCTCGACTTCAGGCGAATATTCCCACGCCTTTGTCGCCCAATCCATTGGCGGCGGCGGCGGTGCCGGAGGCTCGACGATCGCAGCCGGGCTGGGCGTCAATGTCGGCGTCGGTGGCAGTGGAAGCGTTGGCGGCATCGGACTCAACGTCACCGCGTCGAATGGCGCGGAGTTGAAAACGGACGGTATTTTCTCGCACGGCTTCCTGGCGCAGTCCGTGGGCGGCGGCGGCGGTTCCGGCGGATTCTCCATCGCGGCTGGTCTCGGGCCGGCTGTATCGGTCGCGGGCAGCGGCGATGGTGGCGGCAGCGGTGGCGAGGTTCGTGCAATCAACACCAACAACATCACGACGCTCAAATATGGTTCGATAGGCCTCTTCGCGCAATCGGTCGGCGGCGGCGGCGGCGATGGCGGCTTCAGCTATGCGGTCGGCACGACCGCGGCCGTGTCGGTTGGTGGCGGTGGCGGGAAGGGTGGCGACGGCAAGCTGGTCGACGTTACCAACAATGCCAACATCAGGACTTATGGCGGCCTTTCGCACGGCATTCTCGCACAGTCTGTCGGTGGTGGCGGCGGCAATGGCGGCGCCTCGAATTCGGTGTCGGCCGGTTTGGCCGCGATATCCGTTTCGATCGGTGGCGGTGGCGGTGGCGGCGGCGTCGGCGGCAATGTGATTGTTCGTCATACGGGCGACATCACCGTCAGTGGCGGCGGCGCCAAGGGCATCTTCGCCCAGTCGGTAGGCGGGAACGGCGGCAGCGGCGGCGACGCGTTCGCGCTCGCCGCGGCGGCAAATGTGTATCCCTATCCCGCAGGCGCGCTTTCGGTGTCCGTCGGCGGTTCCGGCGGTGCGGGCGGTAATGCCGGGACGGTGGAGGTTGACGGGAACGGCCATATCGCATCGATCCCGAATCCCGCGGTGGTTGGTGACGATGGCAAGCCGATCAATCCCGACAACAGCGGGGGCATACTGGCGCAGTCGGTCGGTGGCCGCGGTGGCGACGGCGGGCGCAGCCGCACCTATTCCGGCAGTTTCAGCCCAACGGTGAGTATCAATCTGGGCGCCTCGATCGGCGGCAAGGGCGGCGGCGGCGGCGGCGGCAACACCGTTACCGTCAACTACGGCCTTTCCGACCCGACAAGTTCGATCGTGACCACGGGCAACAATTCGCACGGCATCCTCGCCCAGTCGGTCGGCGGCGGCGGCGGCAATGGCGGCGATTCCATGGCGGGCGCCGGAGGCCTCGGCGGCACCGTTACCGTCAACGCCACCGTGACTGTTGGTGGCTGGGGAGGCTCGGGCAACACCGGCGGCACGGTCAATGTCACCAATGCCGCGACGATCACGACAGGCGGCAATACCAGCAACGCGATCCTCGCCCAGTCGATTGGCGGCGGCGGTGGTTCCGGCGGCTCGGCCAGCGGTACGACCGCCTCGATCAACTCGGGCTCGAATGTCAACGTCAATGCCAATGTGGCGATCGGCGGCCAAGGTGGTGATGGCAACAATGGCGGCGCGGTCACCGTCATAAATTCTGGTGTGCTCGAGACGTACGGCGATTTCTCCAACGGCATCCTCGCGCAGTCGATCGGGGGCGGCGGCGGCGCCGGCGGGTCGGCCGATGCCAAGGCGCTCAACCTCGGCAGCAGCGAGGGAACCACGGTCGACGCGAACCTCGCAATCGGCGGCGGCGGCGGCGATGCCAACGGCGACCGGGACGGCGACGGTGTCACCAATGGAGCGGAATGGGGCACCTATGCACTTGGGGTGGATGCCGGCAGCAGCGGCATGAAAGTGAAGGTGGACAACTCCGGCAACATCCATACGCGCGGCTATGGATCAGCCGGTATCGTGGCGCAGTCTGTTGGCGGCGGTGGCGGTGTGGCCGGCGCGGCGGCCGCGGGCAGCGAGGGCAAATATGGCGGCAGCGCGACCGTCTCGGTCGGTGCGGGCATCGGACTGGCGGGCGGCGACGCAGGCAATGGCGGCGAGATCGAAGTGAAAAACGCCGTCAAGATCCAAACGGACGGCGACGAATCGAATGGCGTTACCGCGAGTTCCGTTGGCGGCGGCGGCGGTATCGGCGGCGCGGCATCCTCGGGGGTCGAGGCCGAGTATGCGATTGGCGGTTCGGTGGGTGGCTTCGGCGGCGCCGCGGGTATCGGTGGTTTCGTTCACGTCACCAACACGGACACTGCCGAAATCCGCACCTTGGGCAATAGGTCCGTCGGTATCTTCGCACAATCGATCGGCGGCAGCGGCGGCGCTGGCGGCGGTGGCGAGAGCCGAGGCTCCGGCGATACACTGACCGTCAATCTGGTCGTCGGCGGCTTTGCCGATGGCGGCGGTCGCGGCGGCGACGTGATCGTCGAGAATTCCGGCATCATCACGACCGGGACTCTAGATCTGTTGACCGGCGCGCGCACCGGTCATGGATCGCATGGCATCCAGGCGCAATCCATAGGCGGTGGCGGTGGCAGTGGCGGAGCTGCGGGTACCACCAGCGAGGAGGCGGAATATCAGATCGCCGCCTCCCTCAGCGGCAAGGGCGGCAAGGGTGGCAAGGGTGGCGACGTAACGGTCACCAACAACGCGCGGGGCGTCATAACGACCGCCGGTGACAATGCGGACGGCATTTTCGCTCAATCCGTGGGCGGCGGCGGCGGGTCGGCCGGCGCGGGCAACAGCCAGGCCAAGGGCGGTGATACAACCGTGACCGTGCAACTCGGCGGCACCGGCGCCGGGGGCTCCGACGGCGGCACCGTGCGGGTCACGAATTACGGCGACATCACCACCCTCGGTGTGATGTCGCACGGCATCTTCGCGCAATCCATCGGTGGTGGCGGCGGCGCGTCGAGCTCCTTGACGCAGGCTTCGGATGGAAAGACGGCCATTGGCATACAATTGGCGCCCGAGGATCTGCTTCCCGGCCCGAACAAGGTGGTCGGCGCCGGCGCCGCCGGCGGGGGGGGCTGCGGGC
>NZ_JAIUIN010000017.1:0-122730 GCF_020165665.1 Mesorhizobium sp. BH1-1-4 | reverse complement strand
GCGCCGCCGCGGGCGGGGGCGCGGGGGCCACGGCAGAAATAGACCTCCTGCTCGGGATGTAGAACGATCTCGAAACCGGCGCTGCGCAGCATTGCTTCGGTGCAAGCCCGGTTCGGGATCCACCAGTTGGTCGGGTCGTCGGCGTAGCGGTGTTCGATGAAATGCAGCTTGGGAAAATCCGGCCGGTCGAACAAATCATGTGTCCAGAAATGATAGTTCTCTTCCAGCTCGGGCAGGTCCGCGCTGCCGCGTTGCATGGACTGAAAGATCATCAGGTCACCGGCGACGTGCTCACGGATCAGGTCGAGCGCGAGCAGGGGATGGCGCAAATGGTAAAGCACCCCCATGAACAGCACCACATCGAACGTCTCGCGCAGGGCACCAACATCGTAGACCGACAGTTTCTGGAATTCGATGTCGCAGTCCGCGATCTCGGCGGCAAAGCGTGCCTGCGCCAGATAGGCCTCGTCGAAATCGATGCCGAGGACACGGGCGGCGCCGCGCCGTTTCATCTCGATCGAATAGAAGCCGGCGTTGCAGCCGATATCCAGCACGGTCTTGCCGGCCAGATCGGCGGGTATGGCATCGGCGAATTTGCGCCATTTGATCAGCGGGTAATTGCCCAGAAAGTGATCGGGCGCGGTCTCGACGCCGGCCAGTTCCATGTTGTGGAACCACGGCCCGAGCGCGTCGATGCGTCGGCGGATTTCGGCATGGGAATGCAACATGGTCAAGCTCCTTCGCCCGGAACGACGGGTACATGCGAAAGCGCGCCGGGCATGATCGTGGCAGACTGGTGATGAGCTGGCGGGACGCCGGTTTCAAGCAGCCGCAGGGCGGTTCGATAGCCGTTGAACGTGCCGACATCGACATAAGCGGACCCGGCCTTGACGCCATAGGCTACACCCCCGGCCGCAAGGTAGGCGTTGATCAATGTGCCGATATATTCATCCCCGCCATCCCGCTCGCGCCAGAGTGCCGCAAGCCGGTGCAGGATATGGCCGGGCATCTTGAACGCCCCCCAAACCCAGTTTGTCGAGGCATCCTGCCGCTTGACCTGGATTTCGATGACCCGCTCGTCATCATCGGTAACGACGGCGTCGAAGAATTCCGGGCTATCCACAGGGAAGAGCAGAAATGAAAGCTGATCGTCAGGCAACTGACAGAAACCGTCCTCCGGAAACCAGATCGTATCAGGAAGACCGACCAGTACCACCTCGTCGGGCGCGACGAGCGGCGCTGCTCGGAAAATCGCATCGCAGAGTCCGACGGGTTGGGGCTGCACCACGAAGAGTGCCGCCGCGTCGCCGTAGCCCGCGGCATAGTATTCGAGGATATCGGATTTGCCCGACCCGATGATGAAGCAGATCTTGTCGACGCCGGCCTGGACCATGCGCCGCACCAGATACTCGCTTACGGCGCAGGGACGTTCGGTCTGGCCGTCGAGCCGGCTGCCAACCGGCAGCAGCTCTTTCGAGAAGCCGAGCGGTTGAATGCGGCTGCCGCGTCCGGCAGCGGGCACGATGCCCAACATCAGACGGCTTCCTTCATCGGTTCGCCTACCGGATTTCGTGCGGCATCGGCCAGGATTCCATCCAGCTCCGCTGCACGCTTGGCGGAAGTGTGCTCGCTCAAAACCCGCTCGCGGGCACGCCTTCGGATGGCGTCGAGTTCGAACTCCGGAAGTTGCAATGCCGCGACCACGTCATCCGTGTCGTGCGCCAGCAGGACTTCGCGGCCGGGTTCGAAGAATTCCGCGAGGCCCGGCCATACGTCGGTGACAATGGCGGCCCCACACGCGGCCGCTTCGAAGAGCCGTCCCGACGGGCACCAGCCTTTCTGCGCCATCGCTTCCCGGGTGACGTTAAGCGTCAGCCGCGATGACGAGAAGAACGCCGGATGGTCGGCGGGCGGCAGATGCCTGACGAAGAAGATGTTGTCGCTCCACGGGAATTCCTGCGGATATTGCGCGCCGCCGATGATGAAGCGCTGATCGGGCAGGCGTGCGGCCGGGCGGACCAGCAGCTTTTCGACGCCAGCTTGGCGATCTGCCGCGTAGGTCCCGAGATAGGACAGATCACCGGCGAATTCGGCCCGCTTCTGTGCCGGCCGGTGTCGGTCCGGATCGACGTGCCCGTAGAGCGGCACCACGTGGCGCGCACCCAGGACCGTCTTCAGCGCCTCGATCGCCGAGCCCCCGGTGTAACTCAGGACGAGGTCGTAGTCGGCAAGGCCCTCAGGTCCGAAATAGGGCGGACGCTCACCTTGCTCGACGCGGGCCAGCGTGACGGGGGTGTCGAGATCGTAGAAGACCCGCAGTCCGCGACTTGCCTGCTGCGCCAAGCGGGAAGCCTCAACGGCGTCGGGACAGTAGGACGTGACGACCACGACATCCGCCTGCTTCATCGCCCGCTCCGCGACGCGGCGGATGTCCTCCCAGTCCGGATAGATGACGACATTGCCGCCGTCGAGCTGATCCAGATCGCGGGTCCCGGCGTAATAGGGAGTGTCGCGTTCGAAAAAGGTGATGGACCAGCCCAGCCGGGCGAGGGCGCGGATCAGCCCGCGCCACAGCGTGGCATGGCCGTTCCCCCATGAAGACGTGACGGTGAGACCGAAAATGACCATCCTCATCAGGCATCTCCTCGTCAGGCCGCTTCATTCAATCGCAGGAGCTTCGAGCCCCAGTCGCCCCATACGATCGTCGTGATCGAGGCTGGATCGATGTCGAAGCGAAAGCAGTCGCCGACCGGCAAGCCGAGCACCTTGCAGACGGCGGCCTTGATCACATCGGCGTGGCTGATCAGCGCGACGCATTGGTTCTGATGCAGTTCGCGGACGCCGTTCATCAGCGAGACGATGCGCTGCTGGACATCAAGCATGGTCTCGCCGCTGGGCGTCCTGGCCTCCTGCCGCTGGTCGTTCCAAGCGCGCCAACCGGCATCGCCGTTCAATTCGTCGAAAGTCTTTCCCGACCAGTCACCGAAGTCGATCTCGTCGAGTTCGGCGCAGATCGCGATTTCACCGACACCGCAAGCGAGCGCGATGGGCACCGCCGTCTCCTGCGTGCGCTCGCGCGGGCTGCAAAGGATGGCGGCAATCGTCTCTCGGGCCATGCGGCCGCCAAGATGTGCGGCTTGAGCCTTGCCGGCTTCGCCAAGGCAAACGCCGGCCATGCGCCCTGCAAGATAGGAGCCGACATTGTCGTGCGCCGCATGGCGGACCAAGAAGAACGTCGTCGTCATTCCGCGGCATCCAGCAAAGGCTCGTCCTTGCCGTCGATGAAAGCGAGCGTGCGCTGGCGGGCCTCGGCGTCGGTGAACTGTTCGGGAGGCGATTTCATGAAATAGCTGCAAGGACCGGTCAGCGCGCCGGCGATGCCGCGATCGAGCGCCAGCTTGGCGCAGCGCACCGCATCGATCACCACGCCGGCTGAATTGGGCGAATCCCACACTTCCAGCTTGAGCTCGGCGTTCAGCGGCACGCCGCCGAAGGTTGTTCCTTCGACGCGGATGTAGGCCCATTTTCGGTCGGTGAGCCAAGGCACATGGTCGCTCGGTCCGACATGAATGTTGCCCGGCTCGAGGGGAACATCGAGCTGGCTGGTCACCGATTGCGTCTTGGAGATCTTCTTCGATTCCAGCCGCTCGCGTTCCAGCATGTTGAGAAAATCGGTGTTGCCGCCGAAATTCAGCTGGTAGGTGCGATCGATGCGCACGCCGCGCTCGCGAAAGAGATTGGCCAGCAGCCGGTGCACGATTGTCGCGCCGACCTGGCTCTTGATGTCGTCGCCGACCAGCGGCAGCCCGCGTTGCTCGAAGCGCCGGCGCCATTCTGGACGCGAAGCGATGAAAACGGGTATGCAATTGACGAAGGCGCAGCCAGCCTCGAGCGCGCATTCGGCATAGAAGCGCGTAGCCTCCTCCGAACCCACCGGCAGGTAGGAGACCAGCACATCGGCTCCTCTGTCGCGAAGGATATCGCTGACATTGGCAACCGGTTCGGGTGCCTCTTCGATCTCGTCGCGCAGATATTTGCCGATCCCGTCAAGCGTCGGCCCACGCTCGACGCGAACGCCGGTCGTCGGTGCGTCGGCAAAGCGGAACGTGTTGTTCGGGGCGGCGTAGATCGCCTCCGCGACGTCGCGGCCAACTTTGCTTTTGGCGACATCGAACGCACAGACAATTTCGATGTCGTCGACGTGATAGCCGCCGAGATCGGCATGCATCAGGCCCGGGATCGGTTCGTTGCTTTTTGCGTGACGATAATAGGAGAGGCCCTGCACCAGGGAGGATGCGCAATTGCCGACTCCGGCGATACCAACACGAACCTTTTTCGATCCCACGAAACCGCCGTCCTATGCTGCTCAAAGGTAAGTTCCTTGCGCCGAACCGCCATCGCGCCGGAATGTTCCTCGGGCCGTGGAAAAATTGCGGGACTGGCCGAAAGATTGCATGGGGCAGCATGGATCGAAGCTGCAGCCGCCGCGTTGCCCGCACGGCAAGCATTGGAAATCGATCGATGATCGTCTACGGCGACCACAAGCGGAGCGAGAGTGCGCAACAGCTTCAAGAGGCCACGATTGAACTGGCCCAAAACCTCGGTCGCATGTCTCGCGGCATCCAGCGCCATGTTGCTCTGGTCGAGCTCTTCGTCAGCGTGTCGGAACTGGTTCGGGGGCTCGCCGATGCCGAATTCAAGGCCCGGGGCGTCGACACCAATTCGCCTTCGCGACAGCGAGGCGCCAGGTTGCTGGTCGAACTCGCGGCAGAGGTGGCGGAGTCGTGGCGAAGCGGTTTCGCCGTGGGCGGTGGCATCGACCCGCGACTGCTCCAGATGCTCGCCGCGCTCGATTGCGAGGCGGAGATTTTGACCGGATCGCCCGAGGGTTACGCGCATTATGCGCTTTATCCCGAAAGCTATCTGGGCGCGGCGCAGGAATCAGGTCTCGATGCGAACACATGCGTGATCGGCATCCGCGGCATCGGCCTGGGGCTTGCGGCCATGGTGGCCGCCGCGCTCGGTGCGCCGGCGCCGATCAGCCTGCGTCCGGTCGGCCATCCTTTCCGTCGGCACGTCGAGGCCGATCCACGGTTGATCGCTGTCTGGAGAAACGAGCCGTCGGCTCGTTTCGCTGTCGTCGACGAAGGTCCCGGCCTGTCGGGAAGTTCGATCCACGCGGTCGTCACCTGGCTGCGGGAGCTGGGGATCGAAACAGGCCGCATTCACCTGTTCCCCAGCCACTCGGGCGAGCCGGGGGCCGAAGCGTCGCAGGACATTCGGGAGACATGGATGCGCTGCCGCAAACACGTGGCGATGACGTTTGAACGCACTTTCCCCGAAAGCTCGCGAATTCCAACGCTGCGCGATTGGGTGGCCGAGGCGGTCGGCAGACCGGAAGTGCGTTTGACCGAAATATCTGGCGGCGCGTGGCGGACCTTTCACTACGCCGGCGAAAAGCTCTGGCCACCGAGCGCACGCGGCACCGAACGGCGAAAGTTCCTGGCCTGCGCGGGTCAAGATCGCTGGCATGTCAAATTTGTCGGCCTTGGCGAAACCGGGCCGCGTAAGACACGCGTCGCCAAGATGTTGCATCAGGCCGGACTCGGACCGCAAGTCGTCGGCCTCTGCCACGGTTTTTTGGTCGAACGGTGGACCGACGGCACCACGATGGATCAGCTGCCGCTGCCCAGGCAGAGACTTGTCGCGGAGCTCACACGCTACCTGGCCTGGCGGGCGACCCATCTGCGAACCCGCGAACCAGGTGCGTCATTGCCTGCCCTTGGGCAGATGGCCGTTCACAATGTTTCCGAGGCTTTGGGCGAAAACCAGGCGGCGGGACTGCGGACCTGGTTCTCGAAGCAGGCTCCCGCGCACGTGCCGGAACGGGTCGAGATCGACGGCAGGCTTCATCCTTGGGAGTTTCTGGTCGGTTCCGATGGCACGCTCGTCAAGACCGATGCTGTCGACCATTGCCGGGGACACGATCTGATCGGCTGCCAGCCGATAGAGTGGGACATTGCCGGCGCTTGCGTCGAGTATGGCTTGTCGCAGAGCGAAGCTGCGACGTTGATCGGCGGAATGCGCGACCACGTCGACGCCGGGCTAATCGGCTATTTCGAACCTTGCTATCTGGCATTTCAGCTGGGGCTGTGGAGCATGGCTGCCCAATCAGAGAGTGGAGCGGAAAAAGCGAGGCTGGCGAAGATGGCAAACCGGTATAAGGCAGGACTGACACGCTTCCTGGCCGAGACCGAGGCATGACACGGCCCGTCAATCCAGTCGTCGCAGCATGTCTGCTTCCTGCTCGAGAATAGTAGCCACTTCTTCGCGCTGCAGATGCGTCATCATCAGGCTGATGCAGCACTCCAGATAGGTGATCGAAGCTCGCCGCAAATAGGCAGCCGTCTCCCGTTGCGCCATCTTGTCGATATCGGCTGTGGATCGCTTGGGTTGCATGAGGACTCCTCCATGTCTGGTCCTCTCGCCCAACCACAAACTTGAGCGGATGTTCCGCAGGATGTCGACACGGCTGCGGTCCGCCGTCAGGCAGGCAGGTTCTGCAGCCCGCCTGGCGTGGGCCTCGCCCTTGTGGTGCGATCTGCTATTTGGTTGCCGATCGGACCGCCTTCAACCGTGGCGAAATAGCTGATTGTCCGCGCAAGCCCCTCGTCGAGAGGTACTTTCGGTGTCCAACCGAGCAGCGCTTTTGCGCGCGAGATGTCGGGCTGCCTGCGTCGAGGGTCGTCCTGCGGCAGCGGCAGAAAGGTCATATCCGACTTGGTGCCGGTCATCGCCTTCACCAATGCCGCCAGTCGCACAATGGTGAACTCGCCGGGATTGCCCAGATTGATCGGCTTGCCCGGATTGGGATCGATATCCATCAGGCGCCTCAATCCATCGATCAGATCGGAGACGTAGCAGAAGGATCTGGTCTGCATGCCGTCGCCGAAGATCGTCAGCGGGCGCTTCTCCAGCGCCTGCATGATCAGGTTCGAGACGATGCGACCGTCCGCCGGATCCATTCTCGGCCCGTAGGTGTTGAAGATGCGCGCGACACGAACGTCGGCCTTGCCGGCTCGGAGATAATCGAAGCAAAGTGTCTCGGCCGTGCGCTTGCCCTCGTCATAGCAGGCGCGTGGGCCGGTGCAGTTCACATGGCCGACATAATCTTCCCTCTGCGGATGTTGTTCCGGATCGCCATACACTTCGCTCGTGGAAGCCTGCAGCAATCGGGCATCGTTGCGGGCTGCGAGTTCGAGCAGGTTCAGCGTTCCGATGACGCAAGTTCGCGTGGTGTGGATCGGATCGGCCTGATAACGCGGCGGCGAGGCGGCGCATGCCAGGTTGAAGATGCGATCCACCGGCTCACCAAGATCCAATGGACGGCAGATATCCTGGTCAATCAACCGGAAACCCGGCTGGTCAATGATCGCGTTGATATTATCCATGCGACCGGTGAGAAAATTGTCGGCGCAGATCACGCGCCAGCCATCGCGCAACAATGCTTCGCAAAGATGCGAACCGAGGAAGCCCGCGCCACCGGCGACAAGCACCGTCTTTGCCCCTTGCGCTTTTTTTGTTTGTCGCATCGCGATTTTCTCCTGTCTGCCAGTCATGCTGCACTTCCGATATCGAGATCGAGGACTACCGCCCCCCTTTGCGTAAGCGCCGTGACGAATTCGCGAGCCCTGGCCACACCGGTGTGGGACGCAAGGACGAGTTCGCGTGCCCGGTCGGCCATGGCGAGACGTGTATGAGCCGACTCCCCGGACAGGATCGCGACGACCTCGTCCGGCTTCTTGGCTGTGTGGATGGTCGACGCTGGAAAGAAACTGTCGAGGCCTGGCCAGCGGTCGCTGATGATCGGCGTGCCGCAAGCGGCGGCTTCGAAAAGGCGCACGCTGGGCGACCATCCCGCTGCAATCATAGAATGGCGTGTGACGTTCAGCGTGTAGCGCTGACGGCTATAGAACGCGGCGTGATCGGCAGGCGGCAAGTGCTCGATGCGCTCGACATTATCGGGCCAGTCGATCTCGGAGGGATATTGCGAGCCGGCCACGACGAAACGGCGGTCCGGCATGCGCCGTGCAGGCTCGAGCAGAAGCGCATCGAGTGTAGCCTGCCGATCGGCGCTGTAGGTGCCGAGATAGCCGAGGTCCCAGCGGATCGGATCGGCGGTGCGGTGATGCCGTTCCGGATCGACCGAACAGTAGAGCGGTTCGGCGCGGCGTGCGCCGAAGGTTTGCGTCAGATCGACAAGCATCGGCCCGCCGGCAAAAGAGAAATAGATGTCGAAGTAGGGGATCTGGCGCCAGCTCAGGTAGTCGCAATCGTCAGCCGACAGCTTCGCCAGAGTTACCGGCGTGTCGATATCGTAAAAGCAGAGTTGTCCTTTGCAAAGCGAAGCGACGATGTCGATCACCGCGCGCCCTTCCGGCACGAAAGAGCCGATGACCACGACGTCGGCCTGTTGCAGGCACCGGGCGTAGTCGCGCTGCAGTTCCTGTACGGTTTCGTAGTAGCGCAAGGCGCAGAAATCCGGATCGCGCAAATCGCGGTGATTTGCGTACCACGGCACATCGCGCTCCAGGAAAGTCACGCGGTGACCGAGTTCGCAAAGGCCTTTCAGCAGACCTCGAAAAGTGGTGGCGTGGCCGTTTCCCCAGGACGAGGATAGCGAAAGGCCGAGAAAGACGATGTCCAGTTTCTTGGTCATTCGGCCGCCTCCACGGTGCCGTGCGTCAAATGCCGTTTGAAGACCGCATCCGCCACGGCCGCCCGCAATGCGTAGGTATGATCGGCAAGAACGCGTCGAAGCGCGGCTTGGCCGATGGCCTTTGCCCGAACGGGGGTCAGCGCCTGCATGATCTCCGCGACGTCGCCGCCGTCTCGCGCCACAAGGATCTCCTCGCCGGGTTTCAGGAACAGCTCGACGCCCAGCCAGGCATCGGTGATCAGACAGGCGCCGGCGCCTGCCGCCTCGAAGACACGCGTGGCCGGCGAAAAACCGTTCGCGGCCATGCTGTCGCGGCTGATGTTCAGCACCGCCTTTGGCGTGACATTGAAGGCATTGTGATCGCGGGTGCCGACATGGCCGAGCCAGCCGACATTGGCGGGAAGCGGCTTGTCGCCCCAGCCCGATCCGCCGAGGAGAAAACGTTGTTTCGGCAGCTGGCTTGCAGGATCGAGGAAGAACGATTCGACACGCGCTTCACGATCCGGCAGCCTGTTTCCGAGGAACGCCAGATCGCAGGCAAACCGCGCATTGCCGGCGACCGGATGATGCGTTTCGGGATCGAGCGCATTGTAGATTGGCACGCAGTCGTTTGCACCCATGGCACGATAGGCCCAGACCACGGGGTCGCCGCCGCCATAGGTCAGCACAAGGTCGATTTCCTGCAGCGCATGATGGAGCGGATGGTCCGGCTCGTCGCGGAGCTGGGCGAGCGTGGCCGGCGCGTCCACATCCCAGAAGACGATGAGCGCGTCGCTGCGGGCGTGGTCGAGCACGGCGCGCAGCAGCGCCTCGTCCTCGAAGCCGACGCCGCTCGCCTTGACGACGATGTCGGCCTCGGCGGCACGCGCCGCCACCTGCATGAGAGCATGCCGGGTCGCCTCGTAGACGACGACCGAGCACCAGTCCGGCGCCTCGATGTCGCGGTTCTTCTGCCGGTCATAGACGTCGGGCTCATAGAAGGTGATGTCGTAGCCCAGTTGGGAAAGCGCCTTCAGCAAGCCACGGTAATAGGTCGCGGCACCATTCCAGTAGGACGACAAAAGGCTCGATCCATAGAATGCGATCTTCATGCGGCGGCTTCCTTTGCGGCGGTCGGGTGGGCGGTGTGCCGGTTCGCGCATTGCGAGAGCACGTCGAACAACTCGTCGACGCGGTGGCGGCAGGTGTGTCGGGTGCGGATGGTCTCGAGCCCCGAGTTCACCAGGGAGGTCGCAAGATCGGAATCGGCCAACACCGCCTGAAGGTGTAGCCGCATTTGTGTGCCATCCTTGGCAAACAGGAAGTCGATGCCGGGTCTGAAAAGCTGCTCGACATCGGACCAGGGCGCTGAAACCAGCGGAATGCCACAGGCGAGTGCCTCGAACATGCGGATTGTTGGAATACCGGGCAGGCTTTCACGGTAGGGGCGCCGCGGAATGTGTACGGTGACACGATGCGCGGCGAACGCCTTGGGCACGTCGGCATTGGCGATCCACCCTTCGTAGTGCAGCCCAGCGGCGGCCAGATCGGCAAGTGCCGGCCTGGGATAGCGGACACCGTGAACAGTGGCCGCAAGGCCGAGATCGCGGACCGGTTCGATCAGGAACTCCTTGAGTTCAGCGGTCCGCTCGTCGTCGCCCCAGTTTCCGATCCAGACCAGATCGGAAGTGCGGTGGATTTCCGGGTGCGGCTTGAACAGCCGATCGTCCGCCGCTTCATGCCAGGTGAAGACACGCTTGCCCCACCCGGCGCGCAGATAACTCTCGCGCAAGGCTTCGCCAAAAGCGAGAACGCCGTCATAATGCTCCAGACGGAGTGCCGAGATTGCTTCGGTGGCCGACACGGCCCTGTGATGCGTGTCGTGAAACAGAAGGATGAAGTTGCCGCCACCGGCCCGGGCACGGCCGATACGAGCGACAAGCTCCGGGTCGGTCCATTCGTGGACGATCACCACGTCGGCCTCGGCGATCCAGGCTTCGTGGTCGAACCCGGAATCATAGGTCACCGGCATCAATTCGGGGAAATCCTTGCGGAAACGTTCGATCGCGTAGGATCCCTTCTCGGCCAGCAGGTTCGACCGGCTCCAACCATCCGCCGGCTCCAGAGCGATGGCCTGATGCCGGCGCGCCACCAATTCCCGCATAACGCCCCGAAGGAAATGGGCATTGCCGTGGTTCCAGTCGGAGACGAGCGAGTGGGTGTAGAACAGGAAGCGCATGATCAGCGCTCCGCCACGGCCAGCGCCGCCTTTTCGTAGAGATCGCGCATGGCCGCTGCTTGCCTCGCCAGCGTGTACCTGCGGCTGCGGCGGAGGGCTGCCTGGCCGAGCTCTCGCCTGTGTTCGGCATCGCTGGACAGATGATTTAGGCAGGCGGCAAGATCATGCGCGTCGCGCGCGTCGAAGAACACCGCGGCCTTATCCCATAGTTCGCGATAGGTCGGGATGTCCGAGAGCACCAGGGGCGTTCCCGACATCGCCGCCTCCAGCGCCGCGAGACCGAACGGTTCGTAGAGCGATGGCGATACGAAAATACCGGCGAGGGCCATCAGGGAGCGCACCTCGTCATACGGCAGCGCCCCGAGAGGAACGGCTCGGTTGATGGTGGCACGCTCGCCGTTCGGGCCGTGAACCGAACCGGCTGTGAAGATGGGCCATTGCGTCAACGAGGCGGCCTGATCGACCGCCACAACGTTCTTTGCCTCGTCCCACCAGCGGGCGGCGGCGAAGACGACCGGCTGGCGGTTTTTGGCTTTCGGGACCGGGCGTGCGGCATTTCCGACGACGTGGAGGCCTGCGATTGACCCATAGCATGTCTCGAGCAACGCGGCATGGCTACGGCTCGG
Source organism: Mesorhizobium sp. BH1-1-4 (assembly GCF_020165665.1). Classification (NCBI taxonomy): domain Bacteria; kingdom Pseudomonadati; phylum Pseudomonadota; class Alphaproteobacteria; order Hyphomicrobiales; family Phyllobacteriaceae; genus Mesorhizobium; species Mesorhizobium sp. BH1-1-4. Next base: position 111,167 of record NZ_JAIUIN010000017.1, on the reverse strand, counting down.
CGCAATCACCGCGTCCGCCCTGTCGAAGCCGCGCCTGTTGCGCTCTTTCTGCCAGTTCCATGCGCTGTCCAACGCCTGTCCCTTGACCGAATGGAACCATGTCGTCACGCATGAATGCGAAACCACTATGACTGGGCAGGTCGCATCCAATCCCACCGCTTGCGACGGCGCGTTGAGGTGGACGAGGTCAATGCCGTGGTCACGCATTGGCGCACGCAATTCCCGCGGCAAGCCGTCGAGATCGACGGCGTCACGGGTCATCCAATCCAGCGGCGTATTAAGCCAGATGAGTGTCGCGAAAGACTGCGCCTCCTCGGCCTGTTGCCTGGATGGTTGCGGCCCCAGGCCGGCGAACACGATGCTGTCACCGCCGTTGACCAGTTCCCGGCCGAGGTCAAGCGCATAGCGCCATACTCCGCCCATGGCGTCGACGGTCATCAGGATGCGGCGCTTGCGCGGCCTCAGTGTCCGCAACATGCCGCCTCCAGTTCCGCCAGAGGACGCGGGCGCTTTTCCTGGATATCGCTGAACTTCTGGAATGATGCGAGGTAGTGGTCATGGGCTCGCTCCCAGGCAAGATCGTCGGGTTCGCCCCAAAGCTCGCGATAGCTGGGCGAACTCGGATATGGATAAAGCGGTACGGGTTCATTGGCCCACACGCCATTGTCGATCAGGTGGGCTCGCCAGTGATCGACAAGGGCAGGGTCGTCCTCGACCACACCGATCAGATTGGCCTGGACGAAGGGAACGTGGCGTCTGGCCTTGACCAGCAGCGCGGCCAATTCCTCGGTGCCGAGCCGGCAGCGCTTGGCCAACATCGCCCGCCCTTCCACCGTCAGGCTTTCGAGGCCGGCTTCGATGGACACGCAGCCGGCCTCGCCCAGCAATTCAAGCAGCTCGGGTTTCCACAGATCGATGCGGGTCTGTACGCCGAATTTCACGTCGCGATCGACCAATGCCTCCAGCAACGCTTTTTGCGGCAGGAAGATTTCGTCGATGAAGTAGATGTAGCCGACACCTTGGGCGATCAGCCGATCGATTTCGCTCACCACCGCTTCGTGGTTGCGGCGGCGATAGGCGTCGCGGAAATCGATCTTGGCGCAGAAGCTGCAATTGTACGGACAGCCGCGTGACGCCTCTACCTCGGCGCCGAACCCATGCTGTTGGTCGTCGAACCTGTGATGGTGATGCGAATGAGCGGCGATCCAGTCGGACGGCCATTCCAGCGGCGCGTGATCGACAAACGAACTGGCATGGACGCCGCCGGTCGAAACCAGCTTGGCGTCCCGCAGATAGGCGGTCGAGGGCACCGCACTCCAATCGTCGCGTCGGGCAAGGTCCGCGACGACCTCCTCGCATTCGCCGCGCACGACGATGTCGACGCCAAGCTTGCGCAAAGTCGGCGCCGGTGTTGCCGATCCATGCGGCCCGACCGCGACCGTGCGCCCGCCGCGCCCGGCGAGACGATTGAGAAAGTCGGCGGGTACGCGCAACTCCGGCGGTGCGCAGCGCCAGAACAGGTAAGTCGGCGCGGTGCTGACGACCGTCATCGCCGGAGCGAAATCGGCCACACGGTCGCAGAGCCCGGAATTGTCAAGCTTCTGCAATTGCCCGTCCAGCAGCAGCACCTCATGGCCGGCCGCTTCGAGCAGGGCTTTCGAGTAGCCGAGTTCCAGCGGCAGATGCGGTTGGCGGCAGCCGAAATATATGCTGTCGTCATATGTCCAGTAGGGGTTGACCAGGGCTATTCTCATGCCACGTACCTCACGGTTTCGGGGCGGGACTCAAGCCGGTGGCGCTGCAGCCAGTCGGCAAGGTCGCGAATGCCCTCGCGCCACGCGACACGTGCCTTCCAGCCAAGCGCGCTCTCGATCTTGCGGGTGTCGGCGACGAAGAAGGGCTGATCGCCGGTCCGCTCCCCATCGTGGCGGATCGAAAGCTCACGGCCTGTCAGGTCGCCGATCTCGCTCAACAGCATACGCAGGCTGAGCGCATTTTCAGGTCCGCCGCCGAGATTGAACGCCTTGCCGCTGGCGGTCTCGATACGGTCCAAAACGGCCCTGTAGGCGGCGACCGCATCGGAGACGTGCAGGATGTCGCGCACCTGCCTGCCGTCGCCATAGATGGTGATTGGCCGCCCGGTCAGGGCGCTGAGCAGGAAATGCGCCACCCAGCCCTGATCCTCGGTTCCAAACTGGCGGGGTCCGTAGATGCAGCTCATCCGCAGCACCGCTGTCGGCATGCCGTAGGATTTGGCATAATCGAGCACGTATTGGTCCGCCGCTCCCTTGGAGCAGCCGTAGGGTGTGCAGAAATCCAGGCCGCGGGCTTCATCGATACCGCTGGCCTGGATGGCATTGTCGCAAGGTATGTAGCGATCGCCGTCCTCGCGAACCGCGACGTCGGGAAGGCTGCCATAGACCTTGTTGGTACTGGCGAAGATCACAGGGATGCGCTCACCGCTCCGTCGAGCCGCTTCCAGCACGTTGAACGTTCCCCGAAGGTTGATGTCGAAATCCTCGTCCGGCCGGACAAGACTCGTGGTAACGGCCGTTTGCGCGGCCAGATGGAAGATCGCCTTTGATCTCATCAGAGCCGACGCCATGCCATTGGCGTCCCGCACGTCGATGGTCTCGACGGTAAGGCGGCCGCCGTGTTTCTGGCCCAGCCATTCAAGGTTCTGTTCGACGCCGGGACGGCTGAGATTGTCGATCACCAGCACCGGCTCGCCGTCCGACAACAGGCTGTCGGCCAGGTTTGACCCTATGAAGCCGCTGCCGCCGACGATGGCGACCGGCGCTTCGCGACGGTTGCGCGCACCCGGGCTCATGACACCAATCCGCGCTCTTCGAGCTCGCGCTTCATTTCGGCGCCACGATCGACCGCGGCCGTGTTGCGCACCCAGGAAACGAAATCGCCCAGAGAATTCTCCAATCGTTGCCCGGGCTCGAAGCCGAGCAGTTCACGTGCCTTGGAAATATCGGCGAAGCAGTTGCGTATGTCGCCGGAGCGCGCCTTGCCGAGCAGTTCGGGCGAGCGGTTCGGCGTTCCCATGGCCTCGGCCAGCAATCGCGCGACTTCGCTGATCGCATAGGCCCGGCCGCTGCCGATGTTGATGACGTGGCCCTTTGCCTGACGTTGCTGCAGCGCAAGGCGAAAGGCGCGGGCGACGTCCTGCACATGAACGAAATCGCGCTTCTGTTCGCCATCCTCGAAGATCATCGGCCGCTGGCCATTGGCGAGACGTGAAGCGAAGTTGGCCAGCACCCCGGTATAGGGATTGGACAGCGCCTGGCCGGCACCGAAGACATTGAACAGGCGCAGCGCGACCGCATCGATGCCGTACGCTTCGCCGAAGATCAGCACGGCGCGTTCCTGGGCGTATTTCGTCAGCGCATAGATCGAGGCGAGATCGACCGGCTTTTCTTCATCCGTCGGCACCGGCGAAAGGGGTTCGCCTTCCGGCGACAGCGGATTCCATTGTCCGCTTTTGATATCGCTCGGCTTGCGCCGGGCGTTGTCGATACGGCGGCCGCCGGGCGTGACGTAGAGGCCCTCGCCATAGACGCTCATCGAGGAGGCGACGACGATCCGCTCGACCGGGTGTTTGATCAACGCCTCGAGCAGGGTAGCCGTGCCGAGATCGTTGGTGCCGACATAACGCGCGATCTCGTACATCGATTGTCCGACGCCGACTTCAGACGCAAGGTGAATGACCGCGTCAATGCCTTCCAGCGCCTCGATGACGACCTCGCGGTCACGGATGTCACCCTTGATCAGTTCGGCTCCGGCAGGGAGCGCGACAGCCTCGCCCGCATGCACCTGCTCCAGCAGGGCATCGAGGATGCGAACGGAATAATCCTGGGAGATGAGTTCTTGTGTGACGTAGCGGCCGATGAAGCCGCAGCCTCCGGTAACCAATATGCGTTTCACGACGACTCCTCGGACAAGTGACCTCGGCGCCCCGAACTTTTCGGCAAAAGGTTTGTTCCCTGTGCTTCAACAAAGTTCCCCTCGCGGGGCTTCGAACCAAGGCGCGTATCGCCGTCGGCCACGATGACTGGAACATTGCCGCCGGTGTGCTGTTAGGGCGCCCGGCACCTGCCATGACGCCAATGGGCGAGGCCGATGATCAAAGGAGGTTTCGATGTCGCAGTCCGAGACGACCACCAATCATGACGAAATTCGCAAATGGGCCGAGGAGCGCGATGGCCGACCGGCAGTGGTCCGCACCAAAGGCGAGGGCGGTATCTTGCGGATCGACTTCGGCGAGCCAGAGGAAGCATTCGAGCCCATCGATTGGGACGAGTTCTTCCGGATTTTCGACGAGAATGACCTAGCCTTCCTTTATCAGGCCAAGACCAGCGACGGAAAGGCCAGCCGCTTCAACAAATTCATTGAGCGCGATCGCAAGGACTGAGAACGCCAGCCCGGCGGCTTGCCGGTGGCAGAAAATCTTGACATGCGCTGGAACAATCGATGGCCCCGTTGCTTCGGGCTGGGCCGGAACAGCGATCCGGGCAGGATCAGCCACCTGAACACGGAGTTACAGATGACGGACGATCGCAACCCGCAGCCCGCGGATCCATCCCGGCGCAAGTTGGTTGGCGGCATGGCGACAGGCGTACTGGCGGCTCTTGCAACTCCCGCGCAGGTGCAACAGGCCAGTGCCGCGAGCAATGCCGCGGTCGCTGCGCCGCCTCGGAAGCAGGATCCGACGACGCAATATCCACAACCGCCCTTTAAACCTCAGCAGCAGCAATGGCCGGGGCTTGCCGGCAAGATGGATCCGCGGCCCGATCATGGCGAGAAGAGCTACAAGGGGTCAGGCCGCCTCGCCGGTCGCAAGGCTCTCATCACGGGCGGCGATTCCGGCATGGGGCGTGCGGCGGCCATAGCGTTTGCCCGCGAGGGAGCCGACGTTGCATTCGGCTATCTGCCGGCTGAAGAGCCCGATGCCAGGGAAGTTGTCCAATTGATCGAGGCGGCCGGGCAAAAAGCGGTGCCCCTGCCGGGCGATATTCGCGACGAGGCGTTCTGCAAGAAGCTGGTCGATGACGCCGCCACGCAACTCGGCGGCCTCGACATATTGGTCAGCAATGCAGCGCGCCAGCATCCTCAGAAGGACCTTGCCGACATTACCACCGAAGCGTTCGACTGGACTTTCAAGACCAATGTCTATGCCATGTTCTGGATCACCAAGGCCGCCCTCAGGCACATGGACCCGGGGTCTTCGATCATTATCACCAGTTCGGTCAATGCCTATGATCCGGACGAGTCGCTCGTCGACTACGCCATGACCAAGGCTTGCGGAATGAACTTCACCAAGAGCCTTGCCAAGCAGGTGGCCAAGAAGGGCATTCGCGTCAATGCGGTGGCTCCAGGCCCGATCTGGACGCCCTTGCAGCCGAGCGGCGGACAATTTCCCGACAAGCTGCCGCAGTTCGGGTCCGATACGCCGATGGGCAGGCCAGGACAACCCGGCGAACTGGCCTCGATCTACGTGCTGCTGGCGTCGCAGGAAGACAGCTACGCCACGGGACAGGTCTACGGAGCAGTGGGCGGGCGCGGCGGCCCTTAAGCGATTGGTCGAACCTCGGGCCGGGAGCAAAATCAATGCATGAGGTCTGCGCCGCGGGCTTTCGCCACCTCTCGCATGATGTCGTTGAGCCAGTTTTCGGTGGACTGGCCAAGCTGCCTCTGGTCGATGGTGCGAATCGCTTGCTCGAGTGTCCTCTCGACCAGCCGGTCCGATGCGTTGACGTCTCCCAGCAGAAGACGCGCCGCGAGGCGCAGTTTGGGCAAGAGGGTGAAGACGTCATCTGGCGGAGGGAGCACGGAGATGCCCGCTTGTTCAGATGCCTTGGGCGGAAAAAGGGCATTGAACACGGCCTTGCTGCCCGAAGCTTTTCGCAAGTTGCTGACGTAGCGGAGATGTTCGGGAATGGCGATGTCGTTGTCGCCGCTGAAGAACACGAAGGGAATGCCGCGGCGCATCAACTTATCCGCTATCGGGAACACGCGCCGGCCGTTGAGATTGACATCAAGGATCGCGGCCTCGGCCTGGTCGGTGTGTTCGGAAGCCTGCTCGACGGTTGCAGCGGGGCCAAGGATGATCGCGCCCATGTTGCTGAAAAATCGTGCGAGATCTCCCGCCATCGTCCATTCGTCTTCGACAATCAGAATACGCAGCCCTCGCAGATCGCGCACGTCGTCATCCTTTCTTCGAATGGAGTTTAGGATGGAGAGGAGGCCCTTCCAATTTTCTGTCATCCAACGCCGCCTGCAATCGTTTCGCAAGCACCAGCATGCGATCCGGGACGGGCCCATCGAGACCTTCGATTAATCGAGGCGCTCCCGGCACGGTCGGTCCCAGGATTTTCAAGCCAGCAGATCGCTTTGTCATTGAACCACCACGGATATTGGGGTCAACGTCATCCATGCTGTCTTGTTCCATCGGCCTCGCGCGCTATATGGTCGTGTCCTGTCCGATCCGACATTGAGAGACTTCATGTCGGTCGGGCGAAAGGGGGACATGCCGTGACAGCCCGATCAACCAAGTTCCCCATCGTCGGCATCGGTGCGTCCGCGGGTGGTATTCCCGCAATGGAAGGGCTTTTCAAGGGCATCACCGGTCGGCCCGGCATGGCGTTCGTGATCATCACGCATCTCAGTCCCAAGCGCAACAGCCTGCTGCACGAGGTCATCGACCGCTACACCGAGATGCCTGTCGTGGTGGTCGAGGACGGCGTGGCTGTTGAACCCGGCCACGTCTATGTGATGCCGGAAAACGTCACTCTGGTCATCGAGGATGGCATGCTGCACCTGCGGCGGCCTCACGGGCTAACCCAAGAGCGCAAACCCATCGACATCTTCTTCAGCGCACTGGCCGAAGACCAGGGCGAATACGCGGTCGGCGTGGTGCTGTCGGGAGGTGATTCCGATGGAACCTTGGGCGCCAAGGCCATCAAGGAGCGGGGCGGGCTCACCGTTGCGCAAACGCCCGACGGCTACGGTCCGCGCAATCCCGACATGCCGCAGAGCGCAATTGCCAGTGGGCTCGTCGATGTTGCCGTGCCTGCCGAGGAGATTGGGGCGAAGCTCGAGGCTTACGCCCGCGGTTTCGACTCGTTGGACGGGCTGATGAACGAAGAGGACGACCATACGGCCGACATGGATGAGGTCCGCGAACAGATATACGGCATTTTGCGCAGCCACTCCGGCCACGACTTTTCAGGCTATAAAACCAAGACATTCCTGCGCCGGATCAAGCGGCGCATGCAGATCGCCCAGCTCCAGTCCATCAACGCCTATATCGACTGGCTGAAGAAGGACCCTCGCGAGGTGATGAACCTGTTTCGCGATCTGCTGATCAATGTCACCAACTTCTTTCGCGATCCCGATGCGTTCGAATTGCTGGAAAAAAAGATCGTCCCGCGGCTGTTCGAGGGCAAGACCGCGACTGATACGGTGAGGGTCTGGGTTCCCGGCTGCGCCACCGGCGAAGAGGTGTTCTCGATCGGCATCCTGTTGCGTGAACACATGGAAACGCTTTCGGCCGTACCGCGCGTCCAGATATTCGCCACTGACATAGATGAGCCGGCCCTGGCGGTGGCGCGCGCCGCACGCTATCCCGAGGCCCTGATGCAGGGTCTTTCCCCGGAACGCAAACAGCGGTTTTTCAACGGCGATGGCGAAAGTTACGTCATCAGCAACGAGATCCGGGAACTGTGCATCTTCTCGCCGCACAGCGTCATCCGCGATCCCCCCTTCTCGCGCATGGATCTGGTTTCGTGCCGAAACCTCCTGATCTATTTCGGTCCTGCCATTCAAAGCCGCGTTCTTCCTGTCTTCCACTATTCGCTGAAGCCAGGTGGCTATCTTTTCCTCGGCACGTCCGAAAGCGTCGGGCAGCACGAAAACCTGTTTGCCACCGTCGACAAGAAACATCGCCTCTTCCAGGCACGGGAGCATGCCTCGCCGCATATCAGGCTGCCGGCCCTGATCGGCGATACGCATTCCGGCGTCTTTCCCGCCGAAGCCGCCGGCTTGAAGAAGGGAGCAGCCGGCTATCCGCTGCGCCAGGCGGTTGAGGCGCAGGTGCTGGAGCGGTTCGCGCCGCCGCATGTCCTCGTCAACGCCGAGGGCGACGTCGTCTACTATTCGGCCAGGACCGGCAGATACCTCGAAGCGCCGCAAGGCATCCCCAGCCGGCAACTGCTGACGATGGCGCGCCGTGGGCTTCGCCTGGACCTGCGCGCCGCATTGAGGGAGGCGACGACGACACGCCGCACCGTGGTGCGGGACAATCTCGCCGTCGAGGAAGAAGACGAACGCGTGCAACCGATCAGGCTGACGATCGAACCCTTGGCCGAAAGGGGCAATGGTGAGCCGCTTTACCTTGTCCTCTTCGAGCCGTCGGGCCCGACCCAGGCCCGATCCGATGAGGGCGATGGCAGCCGTGACAGCGATACCACCGCCGATCTCGAGCGGGAACTGCGCGATACAAGAGAGCGTCTCCAATCCACCATAGAGGAATACGAGACCGCCCTCGAAGAGGTGAAATCGTCGAACGAGGAGCTCGTCTCCGTCAATGAGGAGGCGCAATCCACCAATGAGGAGCTTGAAGCGTCCAAGGAAGAGATGCAGTCGCTCAACGAAGAGCTCAACACGATCAACGCGGAGTTGACCAGCAAGATCGACGAGCTCGATCATGCAAACAGCGATCTGCGCAACCTGTTCGAAAGCACCGAGATCGCGACGATTTTCCTCGACCGCAGCCTTGTGGTGCGAACCTTCACGCCGGCGGCCTCGTCCTTCTTCAGCCTGCGCCCCTCCGACGTCGGCCGGCCGTTGACGGATCTTTCGAGCCAGCTCGATTATCCCGAGTTGAAGCAGCACATCGACAAGGTGTTCGAGACAGGCGAGACTCTGAACCATCATCTTGCGCGCGATGCGCGGGGCCTGTTTCACATGGTCCGCATCAACCCTTATCGTGACAAAGGCAATCGGATACAGGGCGTCGTGGTGACGCTGGTCGACGTTACTACCCTGGCGCGGGCGGAAGAGCATCAGCAGGTGCTCATCTCGGAACTCAACCATCGCGTCAAGAACATGCTGGCGGTGATCGCCAGCATCGCCAATCGCACGCGAGACAGTTCCGATACGAAGGAAGCGTTCGCGGACGCGCTGATCGGCCGGCTGCACGCCATGTCCCGGGCCTACGGACTGCTGACCCGCGAGAGGTGGAAGGAGGCTTCGGTCAAGGAATTGCTCCATCAGGAACTCGAACCGTTCGGCATCGAACGTATCGAACTCGATGGCGACGACGTAAAACTTGGCCCGCAACAGGGGCTTTCTCTCAGCATGGCGATCCATGAACTGGCCACCAATGCGGCCAAGTATGGCGCCTTGTCCAAGCCCCGAGGCAAGATCGGCGTCAGATGGGCGATGGATGGCGAGAGTTTCACGCTTGGCTGGCGCGAAAAGGACGGCCCTCCCGTCAAGGAGCCGTTGCACAACGGCTTTGGCCTGAACCTTTTGAAAGGAGAAATCGGCTACAGGCTCGGCGGCCATGTCGAGACCTCCTTCCACAAGGACGGTCTTGAGGTCCAGATCGCTTTTTCGGCAAACCATGGGGACGCACCGTGAGCGAAAGACCGCGCGTTCTGGTGGTCGAGGACGAATGGCTGATCGCGGAGGACGTCGCGTCCGACTTGCGTGCGGCGGGCTATCCTGTGGTCGGCCCTGTTTCGTCGGTTGCCGCCGCGCTTCGGCTTGTCGAGGCGGACAAGGTCGACATGGCATTGCTGGACATTCAACTCAACGGCGAAACGAGCTTGCCGGTCGCTGAGATATTGATGGCTCGCGGCACACCGTTCGCGTTTGTAACGGGTTTTGGGGAGCGCGATGTTCCGGCCCCGTTTCGAAACTGCAAATTCGTGGCAAAACCCGCAAGCGAAGCTGCCATACTCGCTGCGGTCGCGGGCCTGGCATCATCGCCTCGCGCAACCAAGAGATCATGACATAGGGACCACCCGTCGCGATCAATCCAGCGGCTTGCCGGTAGGCCGGGGTGTGGTGCCCGCCTGGCGCGGCCGACCGGAATTTCGGTTGGCGACCGGATTGTCCAATGGAACGCTCGACGGGCGCGACGCGCCTGCGGTCTTTGGCGTCGGCGGCTTTGCGCCGGCATCCGTGTCGCTGGCATCCCTCCTCGGGTGCGGCAAGCCCTCTGTGTTCGGTGACCGGACGGCGGGTTTCGAGATGGAATCTTCCTTGGCCATGATGGTTCCTTTCATGAAAACGGCAAACATCTCATCGGCAGGGTCAATCGCCGGCGCGATTGAAAGTTCCGCAACCGCGACGGCACCGACCCGTCAAGGTGAGGGCACGAGCGAAGATGAAGCGCCCCGATGAATTCTCAGCCATGCGGCCGCATGACCACCTTGATGCAGCCGTCCTGCTTGTCGCGAAACGCCTTGTAGAGATCGGGTCCGGCTTCAAGGTCGGCCCTGTGCGTGATCACGAAGGATGGATCGATCTCGCCGGTCTGGACCTTGGCCAAAAGCGGTTCGAGATACCGTTGCGTATGGGTCTGGCCCATGCGGAATGTCAGGCCTTTGTTCATCGCGGCGCCAAAGGGGATATGATCGACGAGGCCGATATAGACGCCGGGGATCGAAATGGTGCCACCCTTGCGGCAACAGTAGATTGCTTCGCGCAGCACATGCGGCCTGTCGGTGCCGAGGAACGCAGCCGCCTTGACCTTGTCGAGCATGGAGTCGGCGCTGGCGCCGGCATCGGCCTCGGTGCCGACGCAATCGATGCAGCGATCCGGGCCGCGGCCATCGGTCATCGCCATCAGCGCGTCATAGATGTTGGAATTGCTGAAATCGAGTGTCTCGGCCTTGCCGTGTTCGCGAGCCATGGCAAGTCGTTCCGGAACCTTGTCGATCGCGATGACGCGCCCGGCGCCGAGCATCCAGGCGCTCTGGATGGCGAATTGACCGACCGGACCGCAGCCCCAGATCGCGACCGTGTCACCCGGCTCGATGCCGGCGTTCTCGGCCGCCATGTAGCCGGTCGGAAAGATGTCGGAAAGAAACAGCACCTGCTCGTCGTCCATGCCTTCCGGCACCTTGATCGGGCCGACATCGGCGAATGGGACGCGCAGATATTCAGCCTGGCCGCCCCAATAGCCGCCGACCAGATGCGAATAGCCGAACAGGCCGGCCGGCGATTGTCCCATCACCTCGGCCGCTTGCTTGGCATTGGGATTTGACCGGTCGCAAAGCGAGAACAGCCCCTTCTGGCAAAACCAGCACTCGCCGCACGAAATGTTGAAAGGCACCACGATGCGATCGCCCTTCTTGAATTTCGAATGGCCGCGGCCGACCTCCACGACCTCTCCCATGGTCTCGTGTCCAAGCACATCACCCGATTCCATGGTCGGCATGTACCCGTCCATCAGATGCAGATCGGAGCCGCATATGGCACAGCAGGTAACCTTGATGATGACGTCACGGTCATCCTCGATGGTCGGATCCTGCACCTGATCGCAGCGTATGTCGCCTTTGCCGTGCCATGTGAGGGCTTTCATCATGTTGCTCCTGAGTTGGACGTTCTGAAATATCGGTAGTGCCGGTTCTTTCGGACGAAGTGGCGGTCACTGGTCCGCGATCCCTCAACTGGCTGGCGATCTGTCTCGGCAGCGGAAGATCAGTCCTTGGATGCCGAACCCGGCTCGGCCATTTTGCGGTGCTGTTCAGCCAGAGTGCCCGCCGGAGTGACGTGCGCGGCCGCGACCTGCAGCTTGTTCTTCCAGCCGCTGATCACTTGTTCCTCGCCAGCCATCATGGCGTCGTAGCCGGTTCTGGCCACGTCGGCCGGATTGTCCTTCTCGTCGGTGCCGACCTTGGTATCCATCATCTCGGCGCGTTCGAAGAACCGTGTCTGCGTAGCGCCGGGCATCAGCACCGTGACCGTGACGCCGGTGTCCCGCATCTCATGACGCAGCGCGATCGAGAAGGAATCGATGAACGCCTTGGTGCCGTTGTAGACCGCCTGGAAGGTGCCGGGCATGAAGCCGGCAATCGATCCGGTGAACAGAATCCGGCCACGGCCGCGGCGTGCCATCCTGGCGCCGAGTTCATGCGCGAGGTAGACCGTGCCGGTAATGTTGGTGTCGATGACGCGGCGAACTTTCTGCCAATCCTGGTCGATGAAGCCGTCGCCAAGTCCGCGTCCGGCGTTCAGGAACAGAAGGTCGATGTCGCGATCGCCGATCCGTGTGATGAGTTGATCGACGCCCTCGACGGATGCCAGATCGGCCTCGATGGCTTCAACCATTACATTATGCGAAGCCAGAGCCTCGGCCGCCTGTTGGACCGCAGGTTCGTCGGCGGCTATGACCAGGTCGTAGCCGTCCTTTGCGCATAGTCTGGCAAGTTCCTTGCCGATGCCGCTCGATGCGCCCGTCACCACGGCCAGCTTTGCATTGGTCATCGTGTTCTCCGAAGTTCGTTCCGGCCGAACCAGCGGGGTGCCCGATTGTTCCGTGCGGTAAGGTCGGTTTGCTGGCTGTCCGTCGCAGGTAATCTCCGATGTGCTTTCGGGCGTGAACAACGCGAAGATGGCGACGTGGAACAACTGGCCTCGATGCAGGTTCGGGGCCGTGCGGCGTCGTCGCTCCCCTTGTTTGACGCCGCGCGATCGGGTTCCCCTCAGCCTGATCAGCCCGCGCGCTCCCCGGCCGGGAGCCGCGGGCTTTCCGTGTCGCCACGGTCATGTTTCGAATCAGCTGGAACAACCTCCCCGTTCGGCAGTTCGGCGCGCAGGAGGAAGCGCCAAATGCACTATGCCGATGAAATCGCGCTCAGGCGCGTGAAGATGCTGGTGGAACAATATGTTCTCGCCAGAAGCAGGAGGTATGATTTCGTGTCAACCGAGCTGGCGTGCAGGGCCATCCGCCAGGTGGTCCGCAGCCCTATCGAAGATACGGAACTGGATCATCTGCTGGCCCGAAGTGCGGTCAAACAGGGGCTTTCCGTACGGTTCGACCGTATAAGTCACTTGTCGGCTGCTTTACCCGAACTCATTGAGGAAACGTCAGCATGAGAGCCTTGTGGTCACTGTGTGCGGCGTCGGCGTTGCTTGCCTTGGCGGCGTGCAACAACAATGCCGACCCCGTCAAATCCAAGACGGATACGATGAACAGCCAGCCGGTGGACAAGAATCCCAAGACGGATACCAATCCGACACCACAGACAAGTACTGGCGGGGACCAGCAAGGCACCCAGCCGACGCAGCCGGCATCGCCCAAACCGTCTGGCGGTTAGGATTGGCGGCGTTGCTGGTCCAACTTCGTGACGACGGCGAGAACCTTGGAGCCGCGCATGAGGCGAACTGCAAAGCGACGTGTCCTGTCTGGTGGTCTCAGCCAATAATCCTGACCGGACCGACTTCGCGGCCGGAACGTGAGCCTTCTTGCGCGATGCCAGAGGGGCACCAGCGGATTGAGCTCTGGATAGTAGCCGGCGCAATTGCCGCAGCTTGGCTCAGCAGGGTCGTTATCTTCACAAGAACGCAGACGAGGGGGTGTTGCTGTGCTGTCGGATCCCACCGTTCTGATCCTGATGTATTTTCTTCTCCCGGTTTGGTTGGTCGCCGGTTTTGCCGACTGGCTCTGCCATCGCGCTTCGCATATCGAATCGACCACGGGCGCCAAGGAATCGTTGATCCATCTCCTAATGTTCGCCGAGGTCGGCATACCGCTACTCGCTGCCATGTTCCTCGACGTGAACGCCCTGGTCATAGCCATCATGATCGTCACCTTCTTCATTCACGAAGCGACGGCGATGTGGGACGTGCGCTACGCCACTACGGCGCGCACGGTGACGCCGATCGAGCAGCATGTGCACAGCTTCCTGGAGATGATCCCGCTGATGGGGCTGGTCAGCGTCGTGTCCCTCCACTGGGGACAGTTCCTCGCGCTGTTCGGGGCAGGACAGGAAACCGCGCGCTTCGACATCGCCTGGAAATCGCAGCAGCTCCCGGTGAGCTATATCCTATGCGTCATGGCCGTGATCCTGCTTTTCGAATTGCTCCCTTATCTGGAAGAATTCGTCAGGGGGTTACGTGCCAATGCCGGCAGGCTGATTCCGGCGAAAGCCAGACGAAACGACCCGGGCCAGACGACCTTGCGGTGAAGCACTCGTCTTGAACGATGCCCAACCGCCACGGCACCTGCGTCGCGGAACATCTCCGCCGGACCGACCATTATCAGAGCGGGAGAGCAGACATGGAGTGTGGTGATGGGCATCCTTTCCGATCTGGACAAGAAGCTGACCGACAATATGTATGAGCATGGCAGTGAACTCACCGACGCGGTTTCGGATCTGCCACGGGCGGTCGTTGAAACCGTTGACCGGCTGATGCCTTTCATTCAGCCCGAAGCGCGTGAGGCAGTGAGAAGTCAGGTTCTTGGCCTGGTTCACGAATACAGAATCGAGAACCCTTCAGGCTCGGCCGCGCAGGATTAGCCGTTCTGGTCTATCGCGTGAGTCGCCGGTTGGCTCCCGCGGTCGTTGCCCGGTCTATGACTGCCAAACCACAACCAAGCCGCGATGATTACGACCGCCACGACCGCTATCCGGATCAGGACGGGCTGACGTCGGCCCACCGCTCCTCCTGCTCAATCCTACAAGCCAACCTTTGTTCCCCATGAGTTGCTTTCCGTCGTGGCCAGCGGTTCCCTGTCACGATTCTTCTTGCGATCGGCACCCGTGCGGTCGGCCTCGATTGACGGGCACTCGGGGCACGCTAGATCAATTCATGCCGACCAGGTTTGTTTCGGCTGCAGGGAGATTATTCTTGTGGTGCATCCGGCTTTGACCTTCAGTGGCCGTGATCTCAGGCTGGATTATCTGTGCGCCATGGTGCTTCTGGGCGTTTCGGCGGGATGCTCGTCTTCCGAACGGATCGAACAGCAATCACAAACGGCGGCCTCTGCCGCACAGACCGTGTCGATGGTGCTCGATGCGTGGAGAAGCGGGGCGGCGCCGTCCGCATACACAGCCGGCACGCTGCAATCCGTCGGCAAGACGCTGGCCGATGCCGAGGCGCAAATCCGATCGGCCGGAGCGACCGAACCTGCCGAGCAAGCTGCCTTGGCGACAGCGGTTAAGGGTCTGTCGGTCGCAGTGGCTCGCGCCGAAGCGGGATTGCAGGCGGGCGATCGAACGGAGGTCCAAAATGCAAAGCAGGACCTTCGGCTGGCCTCGCGCTCGCTGGCCACCGCCTATGCAGAATATTTCGCGCCGAAGCCATGAAGAAGCTCGTGGAAATATCGCTCGGCGTCGTCACCAGCGTTGGCGGCTTCCTCGAAGTCGGATCAATGGCGACGGCCGCCCAGGCGGGTGCGACCTTCGGTTTCCAGTTGATCTGGGCCGTGGTCCTCGGCACCATCTGCATCATCTTTCTGGTGGAGATGGCCGGCCGGTTCGCGGCTGTGAGCCATCACACGATCTGCGACGGCATCCGCGAAAGATTCGGCTTCAACGTCTTTGTGTGGCCGTTGCTTGCCACTTTGCTGCTCAGCCTCATGGTGCTCTCCGCCGAGATCGGCGGCGTTGCCATCGCACTCGAATTTGCCACCGGCATAGGCTTCAGTTGGTGGGCGCTGCCGGTGGCCATTTTGGCATGGCTGCTGCTCTGGAAAGGTACGTTCGGTTTCATCGAGAAAGGTGTGTCGATCCTCGGTCTGGTAACATTGTGTTTCGTCGTCGCGGCCGTGATGCTGAAGCCCGACTGGACAGCGGTCGCAGCTGGTGCCGTGCCTTCGCTGCCGGCCCACGATGCCGCCAATTACTGGTTCATGGCGGTCAGCATTCTCGGCGCCTCGATATCGCCGTACCTGTTCATGTTCTATTCTTCGGGGGCCATCGAGGACCAGTGGGACAAAAGCTATCTCGGCGCCAATCGGGCCATAGCGGGACTGGGGATGACTTTCGGCGGCACCATCTCGGTCGGCGTGCTGATCGTGGCCGCTCTCGTGCTGGCGACGCAGGGCATCAACCAGGTGGACGATTATCATCAAATGCCATTGATGCTGATCCCGGTATTCGGCTTTTGGGGTTTCGTCCTGTTCGTAGCCTCTCTCGCCGTTGCCTGCTTCGGCGCTGCGCTCGAAGTCGGGCTGCAACAGGCTTACCTCGTGGCTCAAGGTTTCGGCTGGACATGGGGCGAGGATCGCAAGCCGCGCGACAATCCAGGCTTCAGCGCGGTGTACACGGTATCGTTGTTTCTTGCCGCTATACCCATCATGCTTGGTCTCGATCCGCTGAGGCTCACCATCTTTTCCATGGCTCTGACGGCGGCCAGCCTGCCGCTGACCGTGGTTCCGTTCCTGTTTCTGCTGAACGACAAACGCTACGTCGGCGAGCATCGCAACGGCATTCTTTCCAACGCCGCAGTCATCTTCATCATCGCCCTCGGCTTTGTGCTGGCCGTGGTCACGATCCCGCTGCAGATACTCGGAGGCACATGATGAAATTGCTGCGTGATCTGCTGGACAAGCAGGTGGTCGATCGCGAACAGGTCAAGATCGGCAAGGTCGACGGGCTGGTGGCGGAGCTGCGGCCAGGCAAGCCGCCAAGGATCGTTGCGATTGAACTGGGCTCCATCACGTTGGCGCGTCGCCTCGGTACATGGCCTGGCCGACGAATGGCGCAACTCGCGGCAAGGCTGGGTGGCAAGCGCCATGGCGAGCCGCATCGGATCGCCTGGCACAAGGTGAAGGATATCGGTATCGACATAGAGTTCGATGTGGATGTGCGTCAGACGTCGATCTTTGCCTGGCAGGACTGGCTGCGCGACCGTGTCATCGGACGCATTCCGGGAGCTTGACGATGACCATGGTAAACCTCGAACATCTGGCCGGGCGACGCGTGCTTTCGCAGCGGGGCAAGAGTATCGGCTATATCGAGGAAATCCGCGCCGAACCGGATGGCGACGATTTCGTCGTTACCGAATTCCACGTCGGCATCTACGCCGCTTTCGAACGTCTTTCGGCCTCGGCTATAGGTGTGGCGGTGCTTGATCTTTTCCGGTTGCGCCGCCGCGATGGTCTATACCGAATCCCTTGGGACAAGCTCGACATCTCCGACCCTGCGCGGCCGCGCCTGCTGTGCCCGATGACTGAACTTTCCATCATGAAGAGCGCGCCCGATTTTCGCGACTAGGTCGTCGCTTCGGATGGTCGTGAACTTTTTCAGCGCAGCATGCTGGCGAGCAGAAACACCGCTGCCGCAACCAAAACGACGGCCGCGATGATTAACAGCGGCCAGTTGCTTTGAGGCCGTAATTCCGGTTCGCTTTCGACCGGCAGCATCGCGTTGGCGAAGCTGGCCTCGTTCTCGAATTTTGGCCGGCGGGAACGTGGCGGGTCTGCTTCAGTGGTCGGATTTCTAGTGTCAGCCGCCTCGGCGTCGGTTTCCAACGGAGCAACGGAGGGATCGAAGCCCGGCGTTTTGTCCTGCGTGGTTCCCGCCTGAATCTCACCTCTGGCAGAGGCAGGTGTGGGGTTTGAAATCTTGGCCATGACCTCTCTCCTTCGAACCATACTCTGCCAGATCCGCGGCGGTGGTTTGCAAGGCTAGATGTGCTCGAGCAGAATCCTGGCGTCCCTAGCCGCAACGATGAACGCCTGTCTTGCGACCTTGGCAGGCTTTTCGCCACGCATCACGGCAAGGCATGCCTTGATCGCGGCAAGACGCATTTCGGATTTCGGCTTTGGCCAGTCCCGCAGCAGCACTTCGGCGGCATCGGACACAGAGACCACGACCCTGTCGCGGTCGATGCGGCCAGGTTGAATGGTGATCGGCTTTCTAAAGTGGCCCGTACGCACATGCCCCTCCAATACCTGCCCCGTGGTCTACAAATCCTGCCCGAGTAGGCCGAGGCGCGCAGACCGGCCTCCAACGCCGCGATCGTCGATTTGTTCCAGCGTATCCGGCGTTGGAGTGGCGGCGTCCCGAAGCCACTCGTTTCCATGGTTGCTTTTTTCCCCCACGCCCGGCGGCTCTTCACGGATTGTGGCGCTGCTGGTCGGCCGGCGTGTCGTCTCGATGGGGAACAAAGCGCATCCTGTCTTGTTAGGACGCAACGCAAATTTGCTCACTGACAAGGACAAAGCTGATGAAAACGCAATATCTTCTCGCATCTCTCGCAGTTGCTTCCGTCGCTTTTGCAATGCCTGCATTTGCTGCCGACAGCGCGCAGGATTTTGTCGACAAGGCCGCCGTCGGCGGCAAGTTCGAAGTCGACTCGAGCCAGATTGCCCTGGACAAGGCCCAGGACCAGCGCATCAAGGATTTTGCCCAGATGATGATCCGGGACCACGGCGCAGCCAATGCCAAGCTGGAGGCGGTCGCGGGCCAGCAGAAACTGAAAGTACCGCCGGCGCTCGATGCCAAGCACCAGGGCGATCTGGACAAGCTCAAGAACGCCCAGGCGCCGATCGATCCGGCCTATGTCGACGCGCAGCGCAAGGCACATGACGAGGCCGTCAAGCTGTTTGAAGATTATGCCAGCGGCGGTGACAACGCCGCGCTCAAGACTTTCGCCCAGGAAACTGTGGGGACGCTGAAGATGCACCAGCAGACGATCGAAAAGATCGCCGCCGGGCAAGATGCCGTCACAGGAGCGACAACGCCGGCGGCGAAGACCGACAACACTGCCAACGCCGCCGCTCTCGTTCCCGGCGCGAACAGCTTCACCGAAGCCCAGGCCAAGAGCCGAATCGAGGATGCGGGCTATTCAAACGTGTCGAAGCTTACCAAGGACGATCAGGGCATCTGGCGCGGCCAGGCGGCCAAAGGAGGCGAAAACCTCAACGTTGGGCTCGACTACCAGGGCAACGTCGTTGCCGCAAGCAAGTGAGCATGGATCAGGAGAAATCACATGAAGACTGTAACCGGACTGTTCGACAATTATGAAGACGCGGCCGATGCGGTCGGCGAGCTTGAAGCGACGGGAGTTCCGCATTCCAATATCAGCATCGTCGCCAACAACTCGGACGACTGGTATGACGCAAACCGTTCCGAGGCCGCCGAGGATGCGGGGAGCGGTGCGG
The DNA here is from genome assembly GCF_020165665.1 of Mesorhizobium sp. BH1-1-4. Lineage (NCBI taxonomy): Bacteria > Pseudomonadati > Pseudomonadota > Alphaproteobacteria > Hyphomicrobiales > Phyllobacteriaceae > Mesorhizobium > Mesorhizobium sp. BH1-1-4. The sequence continues at coordinate 92,032 of NZ_JAIUIN010000017.1, read as the reverse complement.
GAATCGGCGCGGTGATCGGCGGTGCCGGTGGCCTGCTCACGGGACTGGGCATCATGGCCATTCCGGGCGTCGGCCCGGTGGTCGCGGCCGGATGGCTCGCCGCCACCGCCGCCGGGGCGGTTGCCGGTGCCGTGGCTGGCGGAGCAGCCGGCGGCATTATCGGCGCTCTGACGGAGTCGGGCGTGTCCGAGCGGGATGCACACGTGTATGCGGAAGGTGTACGCCGCGGGGGCACCTTGGTGACGGCCAAGGTGGAGGACGAACTCGTGCCGAATGCCGAGGAGATTTTGGGTCAATCCCGATCGGTCGATGTGGCTGAACGCCGCAGAATGTACGAGGCCGACGGCTGGACCGGTTTCGATGCCGATGCAGGCGAATACGTACCCGAAGTTGATCGCGACGACGGCCGCGCAATCAATCGGCCTTAAGGCGAATTCCGTCTCTCTGGCTGCGACGGTCGCGCCAGAGGTGGGAATAATAGGGTCTGATCCTACTGCGAAACTGGAATACAGTAATCGATCTGCGCAAATTCGTTCAGCGACGAATGCACCCACCTGCACGACCGAACCATGGAAGCGGCGACGACGTCGTTGTCCGACCGGCGGCCGAAAATCGCCCGGCGACCTAGCGCCGGGCGATTTCACCTAGGCGGCTTGCTCCAAGGCGCGCTCATTCACACCGCCTTCGCTTAAACTGGAAAGCGCTTCATCCGTCGCCACCTCGTCTTTCAGTGTCTCATTGAGGAGTTTGACGATATCGCTTTTGCCAAGCTGTTCCGCCCAGGCAATCAACGTGCGTATTTCGCGATTTCATAAAGCCCAACTGCTTGGGCGGCGCCGACCAGCCCACCGTGGTGTAGCTAAGGCCCAACTTTCCATGTGGGCTGTTGTCCCTGCGAGCGAAGCGTTCTAACCACGCGTTCGGCTGCATCATCGTCGAGCCCGTCGCCGGTGTCGAATTCGTCAAGTCTCCCGCCGTCGAACCCCACTAGCGATGGCTCAAACGGCGTGGATCGCTTCTCTCTGGAATAGAGCCGATCATGCCTTCGGACACGTGATTGCACGGCAATTGCGCCCAATCTCTAGCTCCCGTGTGCAGACGAGCTTAGTGAGAGATCCGCCAACGGCGCCTCTCTCGTGCTCGTCCATTCGGGGACACTTTTTTGGATGCGGGCGAAAGTGGCCAGAGCCTGTCCGACCACCTGATCCATGTTGTAGTAGCGGTATGTTGCCAGGCGGCCGACAAACCATACGTCGGGACAAGTTGCGGCGAGCGCTTCATAGCGCTTGTACAGTGCTTCGTTTTCGGCGCGCGGCACCGGGTAATACGGATCCCCGATATTCGTGGGATATTCGTACGTCAGGCTGGTCCGCGAGTTCTGCTGGCCGGTCAGATGTTTGTATTCCGTGATGCGAGTGTAATCTTGCGTCTGCGGATAATTGACGACGGCGACCGGCTGAAACTGCTCGCAGTCCAGTGTAACGTGCTCGAAACGCAGCGAGCGATAGGGAAGATGCCCGAGCTGCCACTCGAAATATTCGTCGATTGGGCCAGTATAGATCATGCGCCTGAACGGAATCTTCTCACGAATTTCACGAAAATCGGTCTGCAGCATGATCTTGATGTTCGGATGATCGAGCATGCGTTCGAACATCCTTGTGTATCCGCCGGCCGGCATTTTCTGGAAGCTGTCGCTGAAATAGCGGTCATCATGGTTGGTCCTGGTCGGCACCCGTGCGGTCACCGATTTGCTCAGTTGACCGGGATCGACGCCCCATTGCTTCCTTGTGTAGCCACGGAAAAATTTCTCATAGAGCTCGCGGCCAACCGTGCTGACAACGACGTCCTCGGCCGTGCGAACGTCTTCTACCGTCTCGCGTCGCGACGCAAAGAATTCCTCCAACTGCGCCGAGGTCAGGTCCAGCTCATAAAGGCGGTTGATCGTGTCGAGATTAATCGGGATGGGAACGAGCTTCCCGTCCACCGCCGCCAACACCCTGTGCTCGTATGAGCGCCATTCGGTGAACTGCGACAGGTAGTCCACGATGGCTTGGCTGTTGGTGTGGAAGATATGCGGACCGTAGCGGTGGATCAGGATGCCGGCTTCGTTGTAGCAATCGTACGCGTTGCCGCCTACATGGCCGCGGCGATCGACAAGCAGGACGCTCTCGTGACGCTGCGAGGCTATTCGTTCGGCAAGCACGCTGCCGGCAAAACCTGCTCCGACGACCAGCCAATCGAACATGCTATGCGCTCCTGCGAAGAGGGATGACTTTCTTGCGTTCATGGGCGCGCTCGATGTGACCTGCCATGGCATTCCATGTTCGCTCCCAGGAGGTGTCCGCAAGGTAGGCGTCGACTTGCTGCAGGAGCATCTGACGCGGTCGCGAAAGGGCCGAGCGGAGTTTGGTTTCCAGATCATCGCTATCGGCGATTTCCACAAGTCCAGCAGCGCCGTAGCTGCGCACCACATCGACGATTGCCGTCGAGACTACTGGCAGCCCCGCCGCCAGGAATTCCGGCGTCTTGGTCGGGCTGATGAACCGGGTCGCTTCGTTGAGCGCGAACGGCATCCAGCCGGCATCCCAATGGCGCAGATAGTCGGGCAGGTCGCAGTAGGCTTTCCCGCCCAGCCAGTGAAGATTATCCGCCTGCGGCAGGCTAGCAGGGTCGATCTTGACCACCGGGCCGAGCATGACGAAATGGACGTCGGGCATGGCGTCCGCCGCCTGAGCCACAAGACTGACGTCCAGCCGCTCGTCAATGACACCGAAATAACCCACCCTGGGGTGAGGAATGTCGGCTTGATCGACTGGGTCTTTTCCCGGCTTCCTGGCCTTGTGAAAGTGGTTCACATCGATGCTGCTTGGAAAAGGATAGATCGCGTGATGCAGGTGGCGCTTGGTCTCGAACAGGCTCAGGCCGCCGGTGAAAACGAGATCGGCACGGTTCAGAAGCGCCTTTTCCATCTGCCCCAGTTCGGGCGGCGCATTCTTGAACGCCGAGAGTTCGTCCATACAATCATAGACGCATATGTCCGGCTCGAGGTACTCCGTGAAACGAAGAGCCATCGGCGTGTAATACCAAGCGATCAGTCGGCTGTGCGGCATGGAAGCGATTGTCTGCTGAACAAATCTCCGCTGCGCGGCATCTGCCTTCGCGGCCGACGTGCCGACCGGGAGCACTGGTGTCGCAATCAGAATGTTTGGCGAGACCTCGCTCGTCCGCAATAGCGGCTGCGAAAGTTCTTCGAAGAGAGGTTCTTCAAAGTAGACAACCCTCTGCTGCATGGATGCGAGGGTGAGGAGATGCTGCGGGCGCTGATGAACGAAATTCCACCTTAAGTGAGAGAAGCAAACCAGTAGATTTTGCCTGCCAGCCTGTTTACTGACGGTTACCCTGCCCAAGGCTGCTTCCATTGAGATATTCCTTTTATAGACGGTCGTTTGTGTTGCGAATAACATTTGTTAATCGCGGATGAGGGAGAACTAGACTTCGGTTTCAGCTCCTAACTTTCGGGCAGGTGAGTTGTTCCAAGGTGAAAAGAAGAGCCTCGGTCGCCGCTTGGCCGGACGAATGCAAAGCGCTGGCTGTGCGGAGGCAGACTGGCTGCGTTAAATGGCGGGGTCATCGAAACTGCCCCCGAACAGGTTTGCTGGTGGAGAACCGCCTTTGCCGTATTTGTGTTGAACTTGCTGGCTATAAAATGTGCCACACCAATTTGATTCGCCTGCGGCATGGGGCGGGTTCGGGGCAAGGGCAAATTCCGGGGCTAAGATGAAGATCGACTTCGATACCAACGTGTTTCCGCTGTTTCATCCGCAAAGCGTGGATGACCTCAAGGACCCATGTCCCGTCTTCGATGGCAGGCTGTGGCATGTCTTCGGCTCAAGCGGGACGGTGACGACCGAGACGTGGAGGATCCTGCATGCAACGGCGCCCGACCTTTATGGGCCTTGGACCGAGCATGAAGCAATCGAGCTTCCCATCAACGGGACGGGGGTCGCGGCTCCTGGCGTCATTCACGAAAGTGGCGTCTTCCACATGTTCATCCAGACCGAATTCATGAAGTCCGGCGGCCGCTGCGAGCACGCGGTTTCCAATGACGGCTTCCATTGGGTGGTTCTCAGCCCGGCCATTCTTGCGATCCCCGATACCGAGGAGGATGGCATCTACGATCCGCATCCGGCGGTCATTGGTGGCAAGCGCTATCTCGTTTACTCGGCCATGCCGAAATTCAACAGGGTGCCGCAGCCCGACATCTATCTCGCACGCAGCCAATCGGACTCGTGGTTCGGTCCGTGGAAGCGGATCGGCAAGATCCTCGATCACACTGATGTTCCTCATCACAATACGAGAGAGGACCCCGACTATGAATGGGGCATTGAAGGTGCGCAACTGGTCGAGTTGCCAGATGGCCGCGTGCTTCTGAACGCCACTTGCTTCTTGCCAAACGGCCTTCGTGGGAACCGGCAGCGGGTATTTTTCGCCATCGCTGACGAGGTTGCCGGACCTTACGTGTCGATTGGCCCGGTGCTCGAACCGGGCCAGCCAGGCGAGAATGGTCATTCAACGGTGATGATCGAAGGCAGCCAGCTTTCCCTGTTTTACCAGAGCCGGGTTGCCGCGACCGATCACCGGTGGCGTTATGGCTTGGCCAGATGTGACGTAGCCCTGTTTTCCAAGGTTGCCTGATCCCGGGCTGCCGGCCGGCAGGACCACCTCGAACGGCCGGAGCGGCTGTCGCCGTCGCCCAATTGAGCTCCGCTGACACGAGGCAATCGGCTGCTGGTCGCCAACGTTACCGCGGAAGGTAGCGGCCGCGTGCTCGCGACACGCCTCTACAACATGACCAACGATGCCGGAATGAAGGACATGCTGTCATTCCTCATTGCGCGCGACACCATGCATCAGCAGCAGTGGCTGGCGGCGATCGAGGACATGGGCGGCCTGACCGCGTCTCTGCCTGTGCCTAATTCCTTCCCGCAGGAGAAAGAGCATCAGGACGTATCCTATGCCTTCATCAACTGCTTCGTCGAAGGTGTCGCACCAGCGCAGGGACGCTGGAGCGAAGGCCCGTCGATGGACGGCAAGGGCGAGTTCTCCCTGGTGCCCGGTGCGCCGATGGGCGAGGAGCCAATGCTTTCGCGGCCGCGGCCAAGCTCTGGCGCGCAAGCGAGCAGATGTTCGACAGGAAGGCAGCCGAATAGTCATGGGCGCGGGCGGAAGGGGCGGCGAATGCGGCCGCTTCCGCTTTGTGCGCTTCGTGCTCGTCAGGACGCGTCGGGCCGAAGGAGTCTGGCGCAGACATCGCGAATGAGCTGCGGCAGGACGTCGAACGCATAGCCGACATGCAATCGCTCGAGCGGCGTGTGATAATCGCGTCCCCACGGACCGATATTGATCGTCGGCATGTTGGCCAGGGCTCGCGTGAGAGGCCAGCGCACGCTGTCTTTCCAGGCTGGTGTGTTGCGGGCGACGATATCGAGGGAGGGTTCGGCCGCTTCGCCAAAGAAGCTCATGTCTGAAATCCCGGCGAAATAGTCCGCGCAGGTGACCATACAGCCGTGGCGTGCCGCTGCCTCGTCGGCCACTTCGATGGCAGCGGCTCGCAGCCGGGCGGCTGCCGGCTGCGCGGAAAGGTTCGTCGGCAGATAGGGTATCGATCCGAAGCCGGTCACGATGGCTGGCCCGGCCAAACGGCTGAGTTCCCAAGCTTGCTCGGTTATCAGCCGGCACTTCTCGGGCAGGGGCTGGTCGCCGGCGGCGATTGACGCGGAAACAGCTTCGAGCCGCAGCCGCTCCGGTTCTTCGAGACGCGCCAGCAGAGTCTCATACCGATGGACCGGGATAGATTGCACCACCTCAAGCAGACCTGTTTCGTGCTGACCAGAGACGCGGCGCCGGAGCTCCTGTAAGAGACGCGAGGCCGCTTCGGCGCATAGGCTGTCGAACCGGTCGAGCACCTCACTGGGCGCCCGGCGATAACTCAGCACATTGAACGTGGCATGGGCGGTCCGCGGTGTCGTGACATCATATCCGGCCTTTCCGTCCCGTATCCCGAGCAGGCTGGGCGGGGTGCCGGTTCCGGTGCCGCACATGTCGGTGAGCTCGGGCGCCCATTCGATCCGCGCGGCGATTGCCGCGGCGATCGCGCCGGCATTGAGGCCATTCAAGGGAAAGCCGCTATGTGTGGGAACACCGACCACGCAGGCGGCTGGAAGCAGCTTGCCGACGGTTCCCAGAGCGATGACGCGACCCTTGCTGCCGTCGCCATCATCCGCGATCGCATCGAGATTGATCACCGCGAGCAAATCGAGGTCGCGCTCTTTACAGAGTCCAGGCAGCGCCTGTGCCGCCTTGCGGGCGCCGGCGGAATTGTTCTCCTCGTCCGGCACGGCGATAAAAAGCAGATTTCCAGCCGGCTTTGCGCCTTCGGCAAATTCGGCGCATACGGCCAGCCCCGCTGCAAGGCCAGCCTTCATGTCGAGAAGGCCGCGTCCGGCAAGGAAGTCGCCGCCCGCGAAATCTTGGTGCGCCAGAATGGCGGATGGCGCCTTGGCGGCAGCGAGAGAATCGCGCCATTCCTTTGTCAGGGCGTCGGGCCGCGTGGCCAAGGGTTCCAACTGTCCGTAGTCGCTTGTCCCGACAGTGTCGTAGTGACCGGTCAAGAGCACGGTCGAGCGACCGGTGCCGCGCAGAAGCATCGCCACGCAGTGACGGCCGTCCTGAGGTGCGACCTCGATGGTCCAGACCTCGGCGTTCTGAAATGCCGTCTCCTCTCGCAGTTCCGCCGCCAACCAGGGCCCGAACGCAGCTTCGCCGTCGGTGCCGGTGACGCTTTTCTGCTCGGTCAGTCCGATCGCCCAGCGCCGCGCGCGGCTGGACAGCGTCTCGATAGGGTTGCGGGTCATTTCGGTCCTGCGTTCGGATGGGAACGGGGGACCCTACTCTGATCAAACGATTTCTCTCAAGCGTACTTCGTCGGTGGCTCAGTAGAATCGACTTGGAAGGCATGCGTGCTCAGAGGAGACCTTTCGGGCCGAAGCAGTTCATCTCGATGACGGACTGGCGGCGCTCCGGACCAATCTTCCTGCATTGTTCGTGGATCGCAAAAAGCTCTGCGTCGACGGAACATCGCAGGGTCCATGAAGTTGGGCTGCCAAGGAGGAACGTGCCCATGAACAGTGTCATCTATCTCATCGGCCTCGTCGTTGTCGTGCTCGCGATCCTCTCCTTCCTCGGTTTTCACTAGGTGACCCATGCAAAGCAATGACGGCCAGGGCCGTAAACCCACCGATTTCGACAGGGATACAAGTGATGTTTCCGATCGGCTTAGCCAGGAAAAAGAGCGCGCGAGCGAGTTGCTTCACGATGCTCGCGACGAACTGACCCGCAAGGCTGGCGAGTACGCTGCAGAAGCCACGCAGGTCGTCTCCGACAAGGCGGAGGAAACGCAGCGCGACATCGGATCGAGCTTGGCGGCGTTGGGCGGCGCCCTACGTGCGGCCAGCGATCACCTGGCCAACAACGATGAAAGGACCGCATCGAAATTCGCCTTGGATGCCGCCGGCGGCCTGGAGCGGCTTTCTTCCTCGTTGAAACAAAAGCCGTTCGGCCAAGTGCTTGAGGATGTGCAGTCCTTCGGCCGGCAAAACCCGGGTGTCCTGCTTGCCGGGTCCGTATTGGCCGGATTGGCGCTGGGTCGGTTCATCAAAGCTTCCCCGCCGGGTAGCCCCAAAGCATCTCGAAATGCCTCAGGTGGTGCCGACTCCCAGACCGGCGAAACTGCTGGCTGGTCGCCCGACGGGGTCCAAGGGCTCGGCGGCGGCGTTGACGATCTGGACACGCGGTATGGGGAGCAAGACAGATGAACCCTCAAGACAATCCCAGCCTCGCCACTCTGGTGACCGATCTGGCGCAAAACGTCACCACGCTTGTGCAAACCGAAGCCAGGCTTCTGCGGGCGGAACTCTCTGAAAAGCTTACCAAGACGGGAGCTGGCGCCGCCGAGGTGCTTGGAGGGGCCATCTGCCTGCTCGCGGCTCTGCTCGTGCTGCTCCAGGCACTGGTCATCGCATTGACGCGGGCAGGGCTGGGCGCGGGGTGGTCCTCCCTGTTGGTCGGCGTGGTGGTGGCAATTCTTGGCGTCATTCTGTTGCGTACCGGCATGGCAAGCATGGCGCCTTCCGAACTTACTCCCGACCGTACCCAGGAACAGCTCAGGCGCGACGCGACTGTGATCAAGGAACAAGTGAGATGACCGAGAAATCCGCAGCCGAACTCGAACGCGAGGCTGAGGCCGCGCGCGCCAGGGTGGTGGAAACCGCCGAATCCATTCGAGGCAAAATGACACCGGGACAATTGCTTGACGAATTCGCCGGCATCTTCTCCGGAGGAGAGAGTTCGGCCATGCTCAACAACCTGAGAACACAGGTCAGGGACAATCCGTTGCCGGTGACCATGGTGGGCGCGGGTCTGGCTTGGCTGATGCTGGGCAGCGGCGCGTCGAACGGCAGCCGTGGCCGGACTGGCTATACGGCGCCAACCCCGTTCAGCGGGCGTGACGAGGCCGAGGGCGGCGGCTTGGGCAGCACGCTCTCCGAAACCGCTGAATCGCTCTCGTCGGCCGCAAGCAGCGTTGGTGCAGCCATTTCAGGCGCAGCAAGCGGCGCCGCCGAAGGACTGACGAGCAATGCCGCCAGTGCAGGATCGACCGCTGGCGACATGGCTGCGAAAGCCAGCCGCTCGGCACAAGAGCTGTTGAACGATCAGCCCTTGGCCGTTGCGGCGGTCGGCCTTGCCATCGGCGCGGCGATAGGTGCCATGTTGCCTCATACCGCTATGGAGGATGAGCAACTGGGCGGCTATCGCGACAAGCTCCGCGACACCTCGAAGGCGATGCTCGACCAAGGTCTCGACCAGGCCAGGCAGGTTGCCGCAGACGCTTTTGACACGGTCAAGCAGGAAGCTGGCGGTGCAGGCACGGTGGCCGACCAGATCGGTGACATCGTCAAGTCCGCGGTCGGCACGACAGAGCAGTCCATACGTGAACGGGTCTCTCTTCCTTCAGAGGAAAAATCATAGCCGATATTAGGGCTGACGTCGGAACCACCGCTTCTTCGCTTCTTCACCGAGGCGACACTGCGGCGCAGGCGTATCGGATTGGGCTGGGCGGCGCGCCCAGCGCTAAGTCGCTATTGTTTTCGTTCCATATTCACGCGCGGCCGACGCGCTGGAGGTGCCCGCGGGTTGCCGCGCACGCCTCTTGCGCAAGGAGATTTATACATATTGGAAGCCCGTCCCATTGGGGATCTTCGGTCCGTTCGCCGGATTGAACTGACCAGTGGCGGCTTGGTGATGGCCTGGATCGTCCGGCGCTCGAACAGACAATGGGACCAAGTTAGGGAGCGCAGGATATTTATGCGATGCAGCATGCACTGGCTGCGACGCGTAGCAGCGCATAGGCGATCATCGGTGCGAAGAGCCGCAGGGTAGATGGCGTTGTCGTTGTTGCAAAGGAATTTCCGATATTCAGGTGCTGCTTCATCCAGCGGAACGACAGTTCGATCCGCTGGCATGCACATTGCGATCGACAGTCGCCCGCCACACCCGGCCCCTCGCCAGCACGCAGCCGGGCTCGGCAGGCGGTTATTGTCGCGTTGTTCTGCTGAATGACCACGGGGCGGTTGTGGTGGTGACGGTGGACGGAACTTGTCACGATGACGGTGTCCCGGCGATGGTGGCGGTGGCGCCAAACACGATCGCCGTCGTAGAACGCTACCTGCTGTGAAGTGGCCAGTCTCCCCCCGAGAGGAACGCCTGCCGCTCGGAGCGGGCAATAGGTCGCAGACGTGTCTTGGTGTCGGCCCCTCCGCTGTTCGTGAAGGGCCGCCGGCTAAAGCGGTGCGAGCACACGAATTATCGAGGAGGCCCGCCCGAGCCACAAGAGCCTGCGGAATTCGCCGTACTAATTATTCCCCAACCAGCCTGAAAAAGTACGGGATTTTCCAGTAAGTCCTCGAAAGCATTGGTGATCCCGACAGGAATCGAACCTGTGACCTACAGATTAGGAATCTGCCGCTCTATCCTACTGAGCTACGGGACCACGCGGCCCGACACATAGCCGCTTCGGACCGTTTCGCCAAGAGGCCGGCCGAAGGCAATTCGGCCGGCTGTCCTGGTCACAGGCGTCAGGCGGCCAGCGCCGTCTCCGCCAGTTTCACCCAATAGCTCATGCCGTGCGGGATGGCTTCGTCGTTGAAGTCATAGGCCGGGTTGTGGAGCCCGGCGGTCTCGCCATTGCCGATGAAGATGAAGGCTCCGGGCCGGGCTTCCAGCATGTAGGAGAAATCCTCGCCGCCCATTACCGGCTGGATCTCGCGATGCACCTGGGCGTCGCCCGCCACGTCGGCGGCCACATCGCTGGCGAAGATCGTTTCATTTGCGTGGTTGAAGGTCACCGGATAGTTCGCGTCATAGTCGACTTCGATCGTCGCGCCATAGGCGGTGGCCAGCCCCGCGCAGATCGCGCGGATCCGTTCTTCCGACTTCTTGGCCACTTCCTTCTTCAGCGTGCGCAAGGTGCCGGCGATCTCGGCCGATTCCGGGATGATGTTGTAGGCGTCGCCGGCGTGGAACTTGGTCACCGACACCACCACGGCCTCGACCGGATCGGTGCTGCGCGAGGCGATCGTCTGCAGGGCGCCGACGAGCTGGCTGGTGATGACGATCGGGTCGATCGTGCCGTGCGGCATCGCCGCATGGCCGCCCTTGCCTTTCACGGTAATGGTGAATTCGGCCGTCGCCGCCATGATCGGGCCCGGGCGGATGGCGAACTGGCCGACCGGCAGGCCCGGCATGTTGTGCATACCGAACACTTTCGCGATGTCGAAGCGCTCCATCATGCCGTCCTTGACCATCTCGTTGCCGCCGCCGCCGCCTTCTTCCGCCGGCTGGAAGATCACCGCCACGCAGCCGGCGAAATTGCGCGTCTCGGCGAGATATTTCGCCGCCCCGAGCAGCATCGCGGTGTGGCCGTCATGACCGCAGGCATGCATCTTGCCCGGAATGGTCGACGCGTAGGGCTTGCCGGTGATCTCCTTGAGCGGCAATGCGTCCATGTCGGCGCGCAGCCCGATCGTGGGACCTTCGCCCTGACGGCCGCGGATGATGCCGACGACGCCTGTCTTGCCGAGGCCCGTCACCACATCGTCGCAGCCGAACTCTTTCAGCTTTTCGGTGACGAAGGCCGCCGTCTTGAAGACATCGAAGTTCAGTTCTGGCGTCTGATGCAGATGCCGTCGCCAGCCGGCGACTTCGTCCTGCATTTCGGCGGCGCGGTTCAGGATTGGCATGATGGTTCCATTTCGTTGTTGGTGCAGCCGGCTTCAGCCGGATGTTTTGGAATTGTGATTGTCGGGCGCTTTGCCATGTTGGCGTCACATAGGGTAAATAGCACCGCAATAATGCGGTCCGGTTTTTGAGGGTCGGATCCTTATGCTGGCGGTCACGTAACGAAATCTTACGGAGCCAGGGGCAATCACGGCAAGAGGCGATTTCGGATTCGATCATGCGGCACAGGCATTTCCTCAAATTATTCTCGGCTGGCGCAATCATGCTGTCGGTCCTGGCGGGGCCGGCGCTGGCCAATCCGGTGGTGGTCTTCGACCTCAAGAGCGGCCAGATCCTGCAGCATCAGGATGCGTTCAAGCGCTGGTACCCGGCCTCGCTCAGCAAGCTGATGACCGCCTATGTGACCTTCCGGGCGATCGCGGCCGGGGAAGTCCAGCTCGATTCGCCGATCAAGGTGACAAAACACTCGGCCGGCGAACCGCCGAGCAAAATGGGTTTCAAGCCCGGCTCGGTGATGCGGCTCGACAATGCGCTGAAGATGATGCTGGTCAAATCGGCCAATGACATAGCCATGGCGGTCGGCGAGAATGTCGGCGGCTCGCAGGCAGCCTTCGCCGAAAGGATGAACGCCGAGGCGGCCCGGCTCGGCATGAACGGCACCCATTTCGTCAACCCGAACGGCCTTTACTCGCCCGACCAGTACACGACGGCGCGCGACCTTTCGATCCTGGTGATGGCGATCCGCCGCGAGTTTCCGCAATATGCGCCATGGTTCTCGATCGAGGGGCTTGCTGTCGGCAAGAAAGCCATTCCGAACTACAATCTCCTGATCGGCCGCTATCCCGGCGCCGACGGCATGAAGACCGGCTTCGTCTGCCCGTCCGGCTTCAACATGATCGGTTCGGCGACACGCAACGGGCGCACGCTGGTGGCGGTCGTGCTCGGCGAGAAGTCGGCGGTCAGCCGTGCCGAAACCGCGGCCAAACTGCTCGACGAAGGCTTTGACGCGCCTGCCGCTGCCGGCCCGGCCACCGTCACCACGCTTGCTCCTTACGGTGACCTGATCTCGCCCAACGACATGCATGACGAGGTTTGCAAGAAGAAGACGAAGGCGGAGCAGTCCGAGGCGCCGCCCGCCGCCGCCAAGAACGAGCCTAAATCGCCCTATCGGGAGAAGCTCGATCACGTGCCGACACTGGTTGCCGTCGGCCTTGGCGGCGCCACCGGTCCGGCGCCGAAAGCGATCCTCGACGAGGGCACGCAGGAATATGCCGACGTGCCGATCCCGACCTGGCGGCCCGACAAGCCGGTACCCGCCGGCACGGGCCCGAAAGTCGTGGGTGCCGCCGCGCAAGGCGACCAGCCGGTCAAGGTCGCGAATTAACCAATGAGCGGTTTTCCGATTCCTGTCTCGGTGCTGACCGGCTTCCTCGGCGCCGGCAAAACGACATTGCTCAACCGGCTGCTCAAGGATCCGGCGCTGGCCGATACCGCGGTCATCATCAACGAGTATGGCGAGGTGGCGATCGACCATCTGCTGGTCGAGCAGGCCTCGGACGGCATCATCCAGCTTTCCGATGGCTGCCTGTGCTGCACGGTGCGTGGCGAGCTGGTCGACACGCTGGCCGATCTGGTCGACCGTCTGCAGACGGGCCGTATCGCCCGGCTTGCCCGCGTCATCGTCGAGACGACGGGGCTGGCCGATCCGGCGCCGGTGTTGCAGTCCATCATGGCGCATCCGGCGCTGGTCCAGGCTTTTCGGCTCGATGGCGTCATCACCTTGGTCGATGCGGTCAACGGCAATGCCACGCTCGATGCCCATGTCGAGGCCGTCAAGCAGGTGGCGGTCGCCGACCGCATGGTGCTCTCCAAGGCCGATCTGGTCGATGATCCCGGCGATCTCGAAACGCTGCGGACGCGCCTGCGGCAGATCAATCCCTCGGCTCAACTGCTCGATGTCGGGGAGACGAGAACCGGGGTGACGGCGCTGTTCGATTGCGGGCTCTACAATCCGGCGACCAAATCGGCCGACGTGCTGCGCTGGCTCGGCGAGGAAGCCGCGCACGATCATGACCATCACCATCGCGATCATGACCATGCAGACCATGATCATGGGCACAGCCACGATCATGGTCATAGCCATGACCAGCGCGTACGCTCCTATTCGCTGGTCCATGAAGGACCGGTGCCGTTTTCGGCCATAGAGATGTTCCTTGATTTGCTGCGCTCGACGCATGGCGAGCACCTGCTGCGCATGAAGGGCGTCATCGAACTCAAGGAGGATCCGTCGCGGCCGCTGGTCGTGCATGGCGTGCAGAAGATCCTGCATCCGCCGGCGCGGCTGCCGTCCTGGCCGGACAGCCAGCGCGGCACGCGGCTGGTGCTGATCACGCTCGACATGCCGGAAGACTATGTGCGCCGGCTGTTCGCCGCCTTCACCAACCGGCCGTCGGTCGACACGCCCGACCGCGCGGCGCTGGAAAACAACCCGCTGGCGATCGCCGGGCTGTAATTTTTTCGATTATTGCCCGCCGCGCTCGACCAGAAAGCGATGGCCACCGGAAATCGCCGCCGTTTCAATCAGCTGGTGGCCGGCGTCCGAGCAGAAGGCGGGGATGTCGATGACGGCCAGCGGGTCGGTGGTTTCCAGCCAGAGCCGGCTGCCCGGCTGCATGCCGGCCAGCCGCTTCTTCGCCTTCAGCACGGGCAGAGGGCAGTTCAACCCCTTCAGATCATAGACGGTGTCGCTGGCCACGGCGATCAGCCGCCGAACATGCCGAGCAGCTTGTTCTTCAGCTTCGTCACCCGGCTCTCATCGGCGCTGGCGGCCTGCGTTTCGGCCGGCTGGGCTTCCGTCGGAGCAGCGATGGTCGCGGTGGCGACGGGAGCTTCCTTGGCGGCCTTGGCGGCTTCCTTTGCAGCCACCGCTTGCGCCTTGGCTGCTTCCTTTTCTGCTATCGCCTGCGCCTTGGCTGCTTCCTTCGCCGCCTTTGCCGCTTCTATCGCCGCCAGCCGTTCTCGCTCAGCTTTCTCCTTGGCGGCCTTTTCGGCGTCGAGTGCCGCCATCTTGCGTCCGGCGGGCGAATCGATGCGGCCCATGCGCGCCGTCTCGGTCACCGAACCGTCGGTGTTGAGCGACGGCGGATCGATCGGCACGCGCTCGCCACGGGCCCGGCGCTTGGACCAGTCGGAGACGATGCTGGCTTCCTTGATGCCGGCAATCGTCGGCTTGGGGGGCGGCACGCTGGCCTTGAGCGCGCTGTTGAAGGCCGCGTCATAGGTGCTCTGATAGGCGTTGTAGGCGCTCTTCAGCGAATCCGGTTGCGTGGTCGCCGGGCAGGGGCCGGTCGGATCGAAGGTCTGGCCGTCGGCGGCAACCTGGTTGAAGACGTAGCGCTTCTCGCACACGTCGACCTTCGGCGGCACCTTGGTGACCTCGAAATTGTCGTAACCGACCTTGAGCATCTTCCAGAATTCGTAATTCGGGTCGTTGCGGTAGCGCGCCATGTTGGCCGCGGTCATGCGGAACGGAAAAGCCTGGATCTGGAACTCGGTCTGCCCGCCCTGGAAGGCGTCGCGGCCGAAGGCATAGATCTGCTCGATCTGCGCATCGGTCATCGAATAGCAGCCCGACGACGAGCAGGCGCCATGGACCATCAGGTTCTGGCCGGTACGGCCATTGGCGCGGTCATAGGCGTTGGGAAAGCCGATGTTGAAGGACAAATGGTAGTTCGAGCGCGGATTCATCTGCGATGGCCGCACCGTGTAAAAACCTTCCGGCGCCTGGCGGTCGCCCTCCGTGTATTTCGGGCCGAGCTTACCCGACCATTTGCAAATATCGTAGCTCGCCACCATGTCGTAGCGGCCGTTGGTCTTGGCCTTCCAGATTTCGAGCTTGCCTTCTTCCTTGAAGATGCGCGCCATCACCGAGGAGGTGCGGACCATGCCCTTGGCTCTCATGTCGGCAAGGATCTTGTCGGGCAGCGGCTTGTTGGCCTCGGGGGCGAAATCCTTCATCGACGAATCATTGCAGCCGGCAACGACTATCGAGGCAATGAGGACTCCGGTGCGGGCGAGCTTGGCAAACATGGATACGGCTATGTCTTTCCTTCGAGCCCATGGCTTGAAAACAGCCGGACCCGCATGCTGAACACCCACGGACCGTAAGCCCGTTAACCTTGAAAATTCCTTACCGCAAGCCTTGGCCAACCCCTCGCGGCATTTTCATTGACCCGAATGGGGCGGCATTTTTGTGGCGAAATTGCTTATTGCCGCCACATTAACGCGGGCAGACGGGTTCCGAAGCTTCGCCGCCGTCATGAATTCAGAGGCTACGGCCCATCGCCAGGTATTTCTCGCGCCGCTGTTCGCGGAAATCGGTGTTGGCGCCGGCGAATTCCTTCATCGTCTTGGCGATGAGGTCGCCGGTCGCGGCGATCACCGTTTCGGGCGCGCGCTGGGCGCCGCCCATCGGCTCGGGGATGATGGCGTCGATGATCTTCAGCTCAAGCAGGTCCTGGGCGGTGATCTTCATATTGGTCGCCGCATCCTTGGAGCGGGTCGTGTCGCGCCACAGGATCGAGGCGGCACCCTCGGGCGAAATCACCGAATAGATCGCATGTTCGAGCATATAGACGCGGTTGGCGGTGGCGATCGCGATGGCGCCGCCCGAGCCGCCTTCGCCGATGACCACCGAGATCGACGGCACTTTGAGCGCCAGGCAGGCGGAGGTCGAGCGGGCAATGGCTTCGGCCTGGCCGCGCTCCTCGGCGCCGACGCCGGGATAGGCGCCCGCCGTGTCGACCAGGGTCAGAAGCGGGATCTTGAAACGGTCGGCAAGCTCCATCAGCCGCACCGCCTTGCGGTAACCTTCGGGCCGCACAGAGCCGAAATTGTGCTTCAGCCGGCTTGTCGTGTCGGAACCCTTTTCCTGGCCGAGGATCGCCACCGGTTCGCCGCGGAAACGGGCGAAGCCGCCGACGATCGCCTGGTCCTCGCCGAAATTGCGGTCGCCGGCGAGCGGCGTGAAATCGCTGAACAGGCCCTTGATGTAGTCGACGCAGTGCGGCCGGTCGGAGTGGCGTGCCACCTGCACCTTCTGCCATGGCGTCAGCGCCTTGTAGAGCTCGCGCAGCGCGTCGCGCGAGCGCTTCTCGAGCCTGGTGATCTCATCGGCGACATCGACCGCCTCGCCGTTCTCGGCAAGCTTCTTGAGCTCGAGGATCTTGAGCTCGAGATCCTGCACCGGCTTTTCGAAATCGAGGTAATTGTACATGCGTGAGCGGACCGATACGTCGGAAGGCAAGGACCGCGGAACCGTTGAAACCAAGGCTCCGGGCGGTGAAATGTCGTCCTCACATAGCGATATGAGGCCTAATCGGCAAGCGGATGATGATCGTTGACCAGCCGCACCAGCCGCTCTTCCAGCACATGGGTGTAAATCTGTGTCGTCGATATGTCGGCATGGCCAAGCAGTTGCTGCACGGCCCTGAGATCGGCGCCGTTCTGCAGGAGATGGCTGGCGAAAGCATGGCGCAGCACGTGGGGCGAGATCTTGGCCGAGGCAATGCCGGCGCGCGCCGCCAGCCCTTTCAGGTCACGGGCAAAGACCTGGCGCGAAAGATAGCCGCTGTCGGATGCCGCCGGGAACAGGAACGGGCTGTTGGCGAAGGCAGGCAGCTTGGCGCGAGCGTCAAGCCAGCTCCGCATAGCCGCCCGCGCCTTGGCCGATAGCGGCACCATGCGTTCCTTGTCGCCCTTGCCGCGCACCATGAAGAAACGGTCGTCGCGCTGGGCCACGGTCACCGGCAGGCCGACCAGCTCGGAAACGCGCAGGCCTGTCGCGTAGAGCACCTCGACCAGCGCGTGCAGGCGCAAGGCCGCCAGCCTGTCGGCATAACCGAGCCCGGCATCGCCGGCCTCGTGCGCGGCGCGGTCGATCAGCCGGCCGGTTTCGGCCTCGCTCATCGTCTTGGGCAGCGGGCGGCCCTTTTTGGGACTGTCCAGCGTGCCGGTCGGATCGTCGCCGCGCAGGCCTTCTGCATAGAGGAACTTGAAAAACTGGCGGATCGCCGACAGTTTGCGCGCCTGCGAGGTCGGCGCGAAGCCGCGCGCTGCGATGTCGTCGAGATAGGCGCGGATATCGGCGGCAGCCGCACCGGCGAGCCCGCCACCGATTTCTTGCGAGGCATCCTCCAGGTCGCGGCGATACGACGACAGCGTGTTCTCGGCCGCGCCCCGCTCGGCGCTCATCATTTCCAGGAAGGCCTCGATGCGGGCGGCGCTGTTCATTGCCTTCAAGGGTCAGGTTCCGAGGTCAGTTTTTGGTTTCGAGATCAGTTTTTCTTGGGGTTCAGCTTTTCCTGGGGGATGCGCACGCTCATCTCGGCTTTTTTCGGCTCGACGAACATCACCAGGGCGAACATCGTACCATAGGCAATGCCGGCCAGAATCGCTGCTATCACGACAAAGCGAAACAGTGTCGGCATCAATTCTCGCCCGTCTTCTTATTCTGCGTTTCCAAACCCTGTGCCCTTATGGGACGCCAATCCGGCCAATTCAAGGAAGAAGCGGACCCCTGTTAGCAACTTCTGATGCAAGCGTCGCTCTGTCCATATCAGCCCAAGGCACTCGGCAAGCTTGACGCAAACCGGCTTTTCATGTCGATACGCCGGCAAAGAGGGCCCAAGAAACAGCTGATGAACGCGCTACAGGCAAATCCTCCAGGCGAGACCCATGCCGCGCTGCTTGACCGGCTGGGCGGCCGGTCCATTGTCTTCGTCGGCCTGATGGGCGCCGGCAAGACGGCGATCGGCCGCAAGGTGGCGTCGATGCTTTCGCTGCCCTTCATCGACAGCGACCAGGAGATCGAGAGCGTGTCGCGGATGACCGTCCCCGAGCTGTTCGAGCGCTATGGCGAGACCGAGTTCAGGGCCCTGGAACAGCGCGTCATCCTGCGCGTGCTTGAAAACGGGCCGCAGGTGCTGTCGACCGGCGGCGGCGCCTTCATGAACGCGCAGACGCGCGAAGCCGTTGCCGCCCATGGCGTCTCGGTCTGGCTGAAAGCGGAACTCGACCTTCTGATGGACCGCGTTTCGAAGAAGCAGAACAGGCCGCTGCTCAAAAGCGCCGATCCCCGTGCCGTTCTGGAGCGGCTGATGAGCGAACGTTATCCGGTCTATGCGACGGCTGACGTCACCGTGCCGACCCGTGACGACCGCAAGGAGGTCATCGCGGCCGAAGTGGTGTCCGCGCTATGCCGGCATTTCGGCATTGACGAGATTGCGGCGGCTGGTGAGGTCGAATCGTGAGCGCGGAACAACCCGTCATCGTCGAGGTCGGGCTGGGCGACCGGGCCTACGACATATTGATCGGCTCCGGCCTGTTGTCGCGCGCCGGCGCCGAGATTTCACGCCGGCTGCCCGGCACGCGCGCCGCCGTCGTGACCGACGAGAACGTCGCCTCGGCGCATCTCGATACGCTGAAGGCGGGGCTCGAGAAGGGTGGCATCCAGCCCACCGTCATCACCATGCCGCCCGGCGAGAAGACCAAGAGCTTTGCCCATCTCGAAGAGGTGGTCGATGGCGTTCTGGCCGCCAGGCTGGAGCGCGGCGACGTCGTCATCGCGCTTGGCGGCGGCGTCATCGGCGATCTCACAGGTTTTGCCGCCGGCATCGTGCGGCGCGGCATGAATTTCGTGCAGGTTCCGACCTCGCTGCTGGCGCAGGTCGATTCCTCGGTTGGCGGCAAGACCGGCATCAACAGCCCGCGCGGCAAGAACCTTGTCGGCGTCTTCCTGCAGCCCAGGCTGGTGCTGGCCGACACCGAAGTGCTCGACACGCTGCCGATTCGCGAATTCCGCGCCGGCTATGCCGAGCTTGCCAAATACGGGCTGATCGACCGGCCGGAATTCTTCGCCTGGCTGGAAGCGAACTGGGAAAAGGTGTTCGCCGGCGGACCGGAGAGGGCGCAGGCCATTGCCGAGGCCTGCCGCGCCAAGGCCGATGTCGTTGCCCGCGACGAGTTCGAGACCGGTGACCGCGCCTTGCTCAATCTCGGCCACACATTCGGCCACGCGCTCGAAGCCGCCACGCAGTATGACGGAACCCGCCTCGTCCACGGCGAGGGGGTCGCCATCGGCATGGCGCTGGCGCACCGGTTCTCGTCACGGCTCAACCTGGCCAGCCCCGACGACGCGGCCCGCGTCGAGGCGCATTTGCGTGCCGTCGGGCTGCCATGGCGGATGGCCGACATTCCGGGCGATTTGCCCGATGCGGAGGCGCTGCTCGCCTTCATCACCCAGGACAAGAAGGTGTCGCGCGGCGCGCTGACCTTCATCCTGACGCGCGGCATTGGCCAGGCCTTCATCGCCAAGGACGTGCCGGGCTCGGAAGTGCTGTCGTTCCTCAGGGAAAACCATCCAGCCAACGGGAAAGCCGGCTGAGATGGACACCGGCTGGGTCGTCGTCGCCGTTCTTGCCATTCTCGTCGTGCTGGTCGTTGCCGTGCGTACCCGCCTCCTCGCCATGTTCGGCTATGAACTGTCGCGCATCGAACCGCAGCGCTCCAGTCAGGACGAATTGCGTGGCGCGGTCGACGATTTCCGCCGCGACGGCCTGGTGGTGCGCGAGGACCGCGCCCGCATCGGCGGCCTGTTCGACCTCGAAGAGCTCGAAGTTTCCGACGTCATGGTCCACCGCACCAATATGCGCTCGGTCAATGCCGACAATGCGCCGGAAGCGGTGGTGCGCGAGATCCTGCAGAGCCCGCACACTCGCATGCCCTTGTGGAAAGGTTCGCTCGACAACATTGTCGGCGTGCTGCACGCCAAGGATCTGCTGCGCGCGCTGAACGAAGTCGGCAACGATTTTTCGCAAATCGACGTGATGAAGATCGCGTCAAAACCCTGGTTCGTGCCCGACACCACCACCTTGCAGGAACAGCTCAACGCCTTCCTGCGCCGCAAGGCGCATTTTGCCATCGTCGTCGACGAATATGGTGAGGTCGAGGGGCTGGTGACGCTGGAGGACATTATCGAGGAGATCGTCGGCGAAATCGCCGACGAGCACGATGTCGACATTCAGGGCGTCAAGCAGGAGGCCGACGGCTCCGTCGTCGTCGACGGCACGGTGCCGATCCGCGATCTCAACCGGGCGCTCGACTGGAACCTGCCCGACGAGGAGGCGACCACGATCGCCGGCCTCGTCATCCACGAAGCCCAATCGATCCCCGAGGAGAAGCAGGCTTTTACGTTCCATGGCAAGCGCTTCGTCGTCATGAAACGCGACAAGAACCGGATTGCCAGGGTCAGGATCCGGCCGGCCGGCGGCGGTTAAAGCCGTCACCTTACCGATCCTTCACTGGAACTGTCGTCGGCCAGAATGCATTCTTCGCCAATGATGATCGATCGGCGAACTTTGCTCCTGGCTTCGATGGCCGCTCTGTTGCCTGCCGGCACGGCGGAGGCGCGGGATAAGCCATCCCCCGAAACTCTCGACTATGGTCCTGCCAAGCTCGACATCTACGCGCCCGATGGCGCGAGAAACCTGCCTGTCGTCTTTTTCGTCCATGGCGGCGCCTGGGAGTTCGGCAAACGCAGCCAGGTGGGCGCCAAGCCGGCCTTCCTGCTCGCCAACGGCTTCTGCTTCGTCTCCATCGACTACCGCATGCTGCCGCAGGCCGATGTCGCCACACAGGCCGGCGATGTCGAGAAGGCCTATGCCTATGTCAGGGCCAACATCGCCCAACACGGCGGCGACCCCAACCGCATCGTCGGCATGGGCCATTCGGCCGGCTGCCATTTGATTGCCCTGACCGGCATGCGCGGCGGATTGCCGGGCGTCGCCGGCCTGCTCCTCGACGATACCCGGGCCTATGATCTCGCCGCGCTCGCCAGGAATGGCGGCATGGTGCGGGCCTATGCGCGGGTCTTTTCCGATCCTTCGCAATGGGCGGCGCTGTCGCCGGCGAGCCATGTGGACGACCGCAAGCATCCGCCGACCTTCATCGCCTATTCGCGCGCCGACGGTCGCGGCGAGCAGTCCACGGCCTTTGCCGAGCGCCTGCGCGCCACAGGCACCGAGGTGACGCTGTTCGACGGCAGCGCCTATACGCATATGTCGATCAACCGCGATTTCGGCAGGGATGGCGATGCGCTGACCACCGCGGCGCTGGCGTTCCTGAAATCGACGGTCGGCTGACCGGCTTACGCTCGCCCATTCTGTAACTGGATCATGCCAAAAGCGGTTGCGGGATATTGTCGTGTGGACATCCGTGGGTGCAATTGCTCTTCGTGAGTGGGAGACAAATTGCATGAACGGTGCCGATGTCCTGTGCGACGTGCTGCTGGCCAATGATGTGACGGTCTGCTTCGCCAACCCCGGCACGTCCGAAATGCATTTCGTCGCCGCGCTGCACCGTAAGCCTGAGATGCGCTGCGTGCTCGGCCTGTTCGAGGGCGTGGTGACGGGTGCGGCCGACGGCTATGCGCGCATGACAGACCGTCCCGCCGCGACCCTGCTGCACACAGGCCCGGGCCTGGCCAACGGGCTGGCCAACATGCACAATGCAAGGCGCGCCAGGAGCCCGATGATCAACATCGTCGGGGACCATGCGTCCTATCATTTGCCGCTCGACGCGCCGCTGACCAGCGATATTGAAGGCTTGGCGGCGCCGATGTCGAGCTTCGTGCGCAGGATCGAAGGCCCGGCCGACGTTCAGTCGGCCACCGAGGCAGCCTTTCGCGCCTCGCTGACGCCGCCCGGCGTCACCACGCTGATCCTGCCGGCGGACGCGGCCTGGGGTGATGCCAGCCCAGCCTCGCCCGGCAAGGTCGTCCTTTCACCGGCACCCGCCATCGACTTGGATGCCGTGCGCGCGGTGGCCGCCGCGATCCGCTCCACGCCTGGCCGCGTCGGCATGATCGTTCGCGGGCGGGCGGCACGGGCCGATGCGCTCGAGATCGCCGGCCAGATTTCGACGGCCTGCGATGTCAGGCTGTTCAGCGAGGTCCTGATCGCGCGGATGCAGCGCGGGCGAGGGCATGTCGCGCCGACGCGCATTCCCTATCCGGTCGACGCGGCGACGGCAGTGCTCAGGGATATCGATGTTCTGGTGCTGGTCGGCGGCAAGGAGCCGGTCGCCTTCTTCGCCTATCCGGGAAAGCCGGGACGGCTTGTCCGTGACGACTGCCAGGTGCTGACGCTTGCCGCCCATGGCCAGGACCTGCATGCGGCGCTGGACGCGCTTCGCGGTGAACTTGGCGTCAAGCCGTCGCAACCGACGGTGGCTGCCAGCGCCTTTCCCGACGAGACAACGCCGAACGGCCGGCTGACGGAAGACGCCATCGCACTGTCGGTCGCGAGAAGGCTGCCGGCCGACGCGATCGTCTGCGACGAGGCGGTCACTTCGGCGCGACGCTTCTTCGCACTGTCGGCCTTTGCCGCGCCGCACGATTACATGATGGGCACGGGTGGATCGATCGGCGGCGGCATTCCGCTGGCGACGGGCGCGGCAATCGCCTGTCCCGGCCGCAAGGTGGTCAATCTCGAGGCCGACGGCAGCGGCATGTATACGGTCCAGGGCTTGTGGACGCAGGCGCGGGAAAATCTCGACGTGGTGACGATCGTCTTTTCCAACCGCACCTACGCGATCCTGCATGGCGAGATGCGTAATGTCGGTGTGAACGCCATCGGCGAGAATGCGAGGCGCATGCTCGACCTCGACAATCCGGCACTCGACTGGGTTTCGCTGGCCAAGGGAATGGGCGTGGAAGCCGCCCGCGCCGACACTTGCGAGCGGTTTGACGCCCTTCTTGAAAGCGCTCTGTCGCGGCCGGGCCCGTTCCTGATCGAAGCGGTGATCTGACCGGTTCTTACCAGCGCGTCTGTTCGCCCGGCGCCGCCGGCTCGATCGCCAGCGCATGCACGCCGGCCTTCAACTCCTCGGCAAGCAGTTCGTTGACGGCGCGATGACGGTCGATGCGGCTCATGCCGGCGAAATTCGGCGACACGATGCGGACGCGAAAATGCGTCTCGCCGGTGCCGTCATAGCTGCCGTGATGGTCCGAACCATGATGGTGATGGCCGGCGTGGAGATGACTTTCGTTGATGATGACCAGCCGCTGCGGCGCAAACGCCTTGTTGAGCTTGTCTTCCATGGTCGCCTGTATGGACATCGCCGTCTCCCTTCACCACATATGGCAGGCGCGCCAGCGTGAAAACCGGAAATCGGTTTCACCAGGGGACGCCGCCGCGCAACAAAATCCGCCAGTCGCCCGCTTTATGCCGCGATTCAGCGGCTAGGGCGATGATCGCGAAAATGTCAATTCTTGTTTCGCATCTGCGAACGCCCCATAAATGGGTGAGATGAAGCCGTATCCCAAATATTTCGAGAAGATTCGCATCCGCCCGAAGAAGGATGTCGAGGTGGAGGCGCACGCGCCGATCTGCCAGTGGGATGGCTGCAAGGAGGCAGGCACCCATCGCGCGCCGGTCGGGCGCATGAAGGAGGGCGAGTATTTCCGCTTCTGCTTCGATCATGTGCGCGAGTACAACAAGGGCTTCAACTACTTCTCCGGCGTGCCGGACACCGAGGTCGCGCGCTTCCAGAAGGAAGCCATGACCGGCCACCGGCCGACCTGGAAGATGGGCGTCAACGGCGCCTCGACGCGCTCCTCGCCCGATATGGCGCAGATGCGCTCCGGCCGCGCCGGCTATTACAACCGCATGCGCGACCCGTTCGACCTGTTCAAGGGGCCGAAGGATCCGCGCGAGGCGCGCGAGCGCAAGGCCAAACCGCTTGAGGCCAAGGCGCTGGAAACGCTTGGCCTTGATACAAAGGCGACTGGCAAGGACATCAAGGCGCGCTATAAGGAACTGGTGAAACGTCACCATCCGGATGCGAATGGCGGCGACAGAGGTTCGGAAGACCGGTTCCGCGATGTGCTTCAGGCCTATCGCGTGCTCAAACAGGCAGGCCTGTGCTGAGCGACCCTACGGTTGTGTCGTTTTCCAACTTTCATAAGGTTGGAAAAGGCTTTAAGACCGCCCCCGAACAAAATCGGTTGCCGGCGAAACGCGACGTTTCGCCCGTGGAGACGTTGAGAGATATGAACAAGGTCGATCGCGACATCGCCAACCTGCCCGACACGACGGTGTCGGTGAAGGAGAAATTCGGTTTCGAGTCCAAGATGGTGGTGCCGGCCTATTCGGTAACATCGGAGCATGTGCCCGACATCGATCCCGACTATCTGTTCGACAAGGCGACGACCCTGGCGATCCTCGCCGGCTTCGCCTACAACCGCCGCGTCATGGTGTCGGGCTATCACGGCACC
The DNA here is from genome assembly GCF_020165665.1 of Mesorhizobium sp. BH1-1-4. Lineage (NCBI taxonomy): Bacteria > Pseudomonadati > Pseudomonadota > Alphaproteobacteria > Hyphomicrobiales > Phyllobacteriaceae > Mesorhizobium > Mesorhizobium sp. BH1-1-4. Next base: position 67,344 of record NZ_JAIUIN010000017.1, on the reverse strand, counting down.
GGCAAGTCGACCCATATCGAACAGGTCGCCGCCCGCCTCAACTGGCCCTGCGTGCGCGTCAACCTCGACAGCCATGTCAGCCGCATCGACCTCGTCGGCAAGGACGCGATCGTGGTCAAGGACGGCTTGCAGATCACCGAATTCCGCGACGGCATCCTGCCCTGGGCCTATCAGCACAATGTCGCGCTGTGCTTCGATGAGTATGACGCCGGCCGTCCGGACGTGATGTTCGTCATCCAGCGCGTGCTGGAATCATCTGGCCGCCTGACGCTGCTCGACCAGAGCCGGGTCATTCGCCCGCATCCGGCGTTCCGCCTGTTCTCGACCGCCAACACGGTCGGGCTGGGCGACACGACCGGCCTCTATCACGGTACCCAGCAGATCAACCAGGCGCAGATGGACCGCTGGTCGATCGTCACCACGCTGAACTATCTGCCGCACGACAATGAAGTGAACATCGTGCTGGCCAAGGCCAAGCACTATCGCGACGCCAAGGGCAAGGACATCGTCAACAAGATGGTGCGTGTCGCCGACATGACGCGCTCGGCCTTCATCAATGGCGATCTGTCGACGGTGATGAGCCCGCGTACTGTCATCACCTGGGCCGAAAATGCCGAGATCTTCGGTGATGTCGGCATGGCGTTCCGGCTGACCTTCCTCAACAAGTGCGACGAACTGGAGCGTTCGGTGGTTGCCGAGTTCTACCAGCGCGCCTTTGGCCAGGATCTGCCGGAGAGTGCTGCCAACGTGGTGCTGGGCTAAGCAGAGCCTCAATGGCGGGTCCGGGCGACAACACGCGCAACAAGTCGAAGACGGGGTCTGAAGCCGACAGCTTCAAGCGTGCCGTCACCGTCTGCATGCGCGCCATTGCCGGCGACAAGGAAATGGAAGTCGGCTTCGCCAAGGACAGGCCGGCGCTGGCCGGCAGCCGCGCGCGGCTACCAGAACTGCCCAAGAAGGCATCGAAAACCGACATCGCCATTACCCGTGGGCTCGGCGATTCCATGGCGCTGAAGCGCGCCTGCCACGACGTGCGCATCCACAGCAAGCTGGCGCCCGAAGGCAAGGCTGCCCGCGCCATCTACGATGCGGTCGAACAGGCCCGCGTCGAGGCGATCGGCAGCCGCGCCATGCAGGGCGTCGCCGACAATATCGGCTCGATGCTGGAGGACAAATACGCCAAGGCCAATCTCGTCGACGTCAAGGACAAGGCCGACGCGCCCATCGAGGAAGCGCTGGCGCTGATGGTGCGCGAAAAGCTGACCGGCCGGCCGGTGCCGAAGAGCGGCGAGCGGCTGGTCGAACTCTGGCGGCCCTGGGTCGAGGAGAAGGCCAAGGCCGACCTCGATGGCCTGTCGGAAAAGCTCGAGGACCAGCAGGCCTTCGCCCGCGTCGTGCGCGAGATGCTCGCGTCCATGGAAATGGCCGAGGAACTCGGCGACGACCAGGAGACCGAAGACTCCGAGGACAATGACGATAACCAGCCGCAAGGCGAGGAACAGAGCGAAGAGGGCGGCGAAGACGATTCCGGCTCCGAGCAGTCGCAGTCCGAGGATGCGGAAGCGTCAGCCGACGACGAGCAATCGGCGGAGACGGAAGCCTCCGACGCCACCGCCGACGATTTGTCCGATGACGACGATGCCGATGCCGAGACGCCGGGCGAGGCGCGCCGTAACGACAATCCCTTCACCAATCTGCCGAAGGAAATCGACTACAAGGTCTACACCACGGCTTTCGACGAGACGGTGGGCGCCGAGGAACTCTGCGAAGAGGAAGAACTCGACCGGCTGCGCGCCTTCCTCGACAAGCAACTCGCCAATCTGTCGGGCGTCGTCGGTCGGCTGGCCAACCGGCTGCAGCGCCGCCTGATGGCGCAGCAGAACCGGTCCTGGGATTTCGATCTGGAAGAGGGTTATCTCGACCCGGCGCGGCTGGTGCGCGTGGTCATCGATCCGATGCAGCCGCTGTCGTTCAAGCAGGAACGCGATACCAAATTCCGCGACACGGTGGTGACGCTGGTGCTCGACAATTCCGGCTCGATGCGTGGTCGGCCGATCACGGTCGCCGCCACCTGCGCCGACATTCTGGCGCGCACGCTGGAGCGCTGCGGCGTCTCGGTCGAGATCCTCGGCTTCACCACGCGGGCATGGAAGGGCGGGCAGGCGCGGGAGAAGTGGTTGAAGGACGGCAAGCCGCCGAATCCCGGCCGGCTCAACGACCTGCGCCACATCATCTACAAGTCCGCAGACCATCCATGGCGGCGTGCGCGGCGCAATCTCGGCCTGATGATGCGCGAAGGCCTGCTTAAGGAAAACATCGACGGCGAGGCGCTCTTGTGGGCGCACAACCGGCTGATTGCCCGGCCCGAGCAGCGCAAGATCCTGATGATGATCTCGGATGGTGCGCCGGTCGACGATTCCACGCTGTCGGTCAATCCGGGCAATTATCTCGAACGCCATCTGCGCGCCGTCATCGAGCTGATCGAGACGCGTTCGCCGGTCGAGCTGCTGGCCATCGGCATCGGCCATGACGTCACGCGCTACTACAGGCGCGCCGTGACCATCGTCGATGCCGAGGAACTGGCCGGCGCGATGACCGAGCAGCTGGCTTCGCTGTTTGCCGAGGAAAGCGCGAAGGATACCCGGCGCGGCGGCATGCGGCGCGCCGGATGATCTTTTCGGGCGGCGGGTTTCGGCGGACGCTTTTCGCCGCCATCGCCCTGCTCGCCGGCATGGCTTCCGCGCCAGCCGGCTCGGCTCCTGTTGAACCTGTCGCAGTTTCGGCCCGCCCGATCACTGAATTCCATATCGGCCATGCCGACAAGCGGTTTGGCCCACTCGAATTCGTCGGCGGGCTGGAAATGACCTCGCCATCGCGTGATTTCGGGGCGCTGTCGGCCTTCCGGTTTCTGAAAGCCGGCAGCGAATTCATCGGTGTGGCCGACACCGGTTACTGGTTCTTCGGCACGGTGGCGCGCAACGCCGACAGGCGGCCCGTCGGCATCCAGAATTTCCGCATGCAGCAGATGGTCGACCAGAGCGTCCAGCCCATCGACGAAAAATGGGAAGTCGACGCCGAGGGCCTCGCGGTCAAGGACGGCATCGCCACCGTGGGTTTCGAGCGCAACCACCGCGTCTCCCAGTTCAGGATCGATCCTCAGGATATGAAGGCGCCGTTCCGGCAGCTGGATTTCCTGGTGCCGGCACGGGAGCTGCGGCAGAATCGCGGCTTCGAGACCGTCACCCATGCCAATGCCAACGGCCAGCATCAGGGCGGCTTGGTCGTGGTCTCGGAAAAGAGCCTCGACAAATCAGGCAACATCTACGCCGCCATCATCGATGGCCCGCGCAAGGGCGTCTTCACCGTCAAGCGCAACGACGATTTCGACATCACCGACGGCGCCTTCCTGCCGGATGGCGACCTTTTGCTGCTGGAGCGCAGTTTCACCATGGCGGGCGGCCTCAAGATGCGGCTGCGGCGCATTTATGGGGAGAGCGTCGAGAAGGGCGCCGTCGCCGACGGGCCGGTGCTGCTGCAAGCCGACATGGGCTACCAGATCGACAATATGGAAGGGCTCGACGTCTGGAGCCGGGATGACGGCGCGCTGATGGTGTCGCTGGTCTCCGACGACAACCACTCGATCCTCCAGCGCAATCTCTATCTGGAATTTATCCTGCACCAGGATTGAGTGGCAATCGCAAGCCAACTCTTTGCTTACGCAATTCCGGACGGAAAACCCTTTCACGGCTCTACGATTTCGTGGCGATCCAGATGACATGGCGCGCGCCGCGCTTGCCGTTGGCGCGCGTGTTGACTTCCTCGACGGCGAAGCCTGCCTGTTTCAGCCGCCGCGCGAAGCCGGCATTCGGCCCCTGCGACCATACCGCCAGAACGCCGCCCGGTTTCAGGGCGTTGCGCGCGGCGGAGAGGCCTGCCACGCTGTAGAGCGCGTCATTGCTCTTGTGGACGATCCCCTCGGGGCCATTGTCGACGTCGAGCAGGATCGCGTCCCAGGCTACGTGCTCGGACCGGATCAAACTCCCGACATCGGCCTCGCGGATAGTAACGCGGGAATCATCGAGCGAGCCGGCGAAAATCTCGGCCATCGCGCCGCGTGCCCAGGCGACGACGGCCGGCACCAGTTCCGCGACGACGATTTCCGCATTGCCGCCCAGTTCGGCGAGAGCGGCGCGCAGCGTAAAACCCATGCCAAGCCCGCCGATCAGGATCCTCGGCTGGAGATGGCCCGCAATCCTCTGGCAAGACAGTTTCGCCAGCGCCTCCTCGGAGCCGCTGAGGCGACTGTTCATCAACTCGTTGGTGCCGAGCATGATCGAGAATTCGGCACCGCGCCGTTTCAGCCGCAGTTCCTGTTGCCCATCAGGCGTTTTTGCGGAGTCCAGCTGGATCCAGGGAATCATGTGCTTTGTCTGACCATGATCTTTCCCAAAAACCGGAATCCACTTTTTGGGATCATGGCCTAGGCCGCGGCAACGGCCGGCTGGCTCCAGCGGGCGGCCAGCAGCCGATAGGGGATCAGCGCGACAACGGCGATGATCAACTTCACCGAGAGGTCGCCGAGCGCCCAGGACACCCAACGCATGGCGTCGAGATGGAAGATGCCCATCAATGGGGCGCTCTCCAGCGCAAAACTGTCGCTCGGGCCGGCGAAGGCAAAGGCGGCCGAGAAGGCGACACTGAAGAACACGACGGTATCGAACACCGATCCGACCAGCGTGCCGATGATCGGCGCCCGCCACCAGCTCTGCCGACGCAAACGGTTGAACACGGTGACGTCGAGCAGCTGCGCGGTCAGGAAGGCGGCGCCGGAAGCGACCGCGATGCGCACCAGCCGGTCGGCCGATGTTTCGAATTCGATGAAGCCATGACGGAACAGGAAGGGCGGAATGAGGATGGAGCAGACCACCGCCGTCATGAAGCCGACAAAGACGATCCGGCGCGCCACGGCGGGCCCGTAGCGGCGGTTGGCGAGGTCGGTGACGAGGAAGGAGAAGGGATAGGTGAAAGCGCCCCAAGTGAGCAGGTCGGCCAGCGACAGGCCGCCGATCTGGCCCTGCATGGGGAACTGCACGAGGATGTTAGACGCCACGACGACAAGCGCCATGGCGGCCACGAAAGGCAGGTATCGCGAAAAGGAAGACATTTTTTTATCCTGGGTAATGGAACCAGCGGAGCGTTTTGCCGAAACCGGATCACGCTCGCCTTATTTAGAGCATCGAATCTGTGAACCGCTTTGCGATTTCGATCCGATGCTGTGGCCAACAAGAGGTCGGCCACAGGCCAACAACAGGGTTGGCCAGGGCGGTCGTCCCCCGCCTTTATCCGATGTTACGCGGCGACCTGTTCGGCCAGCTTCTTGGCGATCTGCTTCTTCAAGAGGCGCGCGCGCTGCGACAGTTCCTTGACGTCGGCCTTGGCCAGGAAAGCGTCGAGACCGCCACGATGTTCGACCGAACGCAGCGCGTTGGCCGAGATGCGCAGACGCACGTTCTGGTTCAGCGCTTCCGAAATCAGCGTCACATTGACGAGGTTCGGCAGGAAGCGACGCTTGGTCTTGTTGTTGGCGTGGCTCACATTGTTGCCGGTCATGACTGCCTTGGCAGTGAGTTCGCAGGTGCGGGACATGGTTCTAACCTTCAGTTCTCTCGGGACTGCCAAACCTTTGTGCCCACGCCTGGTGGCGCGCGGTTCTGGTCAGGCGGCCTTATGGAAAAAGTTGGCGTTCCATAGTTGCATTTCACCGGGGCGTCAAGCTCCGGCTTCCCCACGGAAGCGCCCGGCGTTTCATATTAAGGCCGGATTTCATCCTATAAGCAGTCTGACAGGGACACGCCAGACCGGAGTCGCCCGCCTCCGGCCAAAAATCAAGGATCCGATCCCGCCATGCCTCGTTCGTCTCACGCGCTTGTCGCCGCGCTCGCCATAGCCTTGCCGTCCGCCGCGTCGGCGGCCTCGCCGCAATCCTTCAGGGGCGAATACACGGTGTCGTTCCTGGGCCTCTCGATCGCCAGATCGACTTTCTCCAGCAGCTATCAGAATGGCGTTTATGCGATCAATGGCACCGTCTCCGCGGCGGGTCTGGCCAAGCTGTTCGACGATACGCGTGGCACGATCTCGTCCAAGGGGACGATCTCGGGGCAGAAGATGGTGCCGCAGGCGTTCCGAGCCGATTACACGTCCGGCAAGAAGGCATCCTCGATCGACATTCGCTTTGCCAATGGCAACGTGACGTCGACGCAGGTCATCCCCGCGCCGGGCAAGCGCGACCCCAAGTCCTGGGTGCCGCTCGGTGCCGGCGATCTGGCATCGGTACTCGATCCGATGGCCGCCACCGTCATCCATGCCGACAGTCTCGACCAGGTCTGCGGCCGCAAGGTCAAGTTCTATGATGGCGAGATGCGCGCCGACCTGACGCTGACCTACGTCTCGAAAGGCACGATCTCGGTGCCGGGCTACAAGGGCGACACCGTCACCTGCCAGATGGGTTTCGAGCCGGTGGCGGGCTATCGCAAGGGCCGCAAGGCGCTCAACTATCTCAAGAACAAAAGCCGCATGATGGTGACGTTTGCACCGCTCGGCCAAACCGGCGTATATGCGCCGATCCACGCCACGGTCGGAACGCAGATCGGCACCTTGACCATCAGCGCCGGACGGTTCGAAGCGGTACAATAAGGCACGCCACAGGGACAAAATGGGCGCGCCACTGGAGACAAGATGGGGCGCGCAACACTGATCGGCTTTTCGGCGGTCGCCATGTGGGCGCTGCTGGCATTGCTTACCGACGCGTCCGGAAAGGTTCCGCCTTTCCTGTTGTCGGCGATCACCTTCTCGATCGGCACCGGGGTCGGGCTGATCGCGCGGCTGGTCATGCCGGCTGCCGGCAAGAGCCAGAAGATCCCACCGCAAGTGTGGCTGATCGGCATTGCCGGCCTGTTCGGCTACCATTTCTTCTATTTCACCGCGTTGCGCAACGCGCCGGCGGTGGAGGCAAGCCTGATCGCCTATCTCTGGCCGCTGCTGATCGTGCTTGGGTCGGCACTGATGCCGGGCGAAAAACTGGCCTGGAACCATGTCGTCGGCGCGTTGCTCGGCCTTGCCGGCACCGTGCTGATCGTCACCAAGGGTGGCGGCATCGCTTTCGATGCCCGCTATGTCTTCGGCTATGCCATGGCCGCGGTCTGCGCCGTGCTGTGGTCGTCCTATTCGCTGTTGTCGCGGCGCTTTCCTTCGGTGCCGACGAGCATCATCACCTGGTTCTGCGCGGCGACCGCCGTGCTGTCGCTCGCCTGCCATCTGGCCCTGGAACAAACGGTGCTGCCTGAAGGCGCCGGCCAGTGGCTGGCCGTGCTCGGGCTCGGCCTTATGCCGGTAGGGGCCGCCTTCTATGCCTGGGACATCGGCGTCAAGCGCGGCAACATCCAGGTGCTGGGCGCGGCAAGCTACGCGGCGCCGCTTCTGTCGACACTGGTGCTGATCGGAGCCGGCGTCGCCGAGCCGTCGCCGCGCATCCTCGCCGCCTGCCTGCTCATCACCGGGGGAGCGGTCCTGGCGGCAAAGTCCCTGTTCCAGCGCAAGCCGGACGTCGCCGAGAGTGGGGTCAAGGCGTGATGATGCCGTTCCCGGGTGGCATCGATGCCAATGCCAATGCGACGCTGATCTTTTCGCTGGTGGCGGCGGTGATCTACGCCTTCACCTCGGGCATGCCGCCAACGCTTGCCCGCTCGGCGGCAAAGACGCTCTCGGTGACGATGCTCGCCGTGCTCTCGGCAATGCGAGGCGGTCCGCTGCTGCTGATCGCCGCGCTTGCGCTCAGCGCCATCGGTGACGCCTTCCTGTCGCGGGACGGTGAAAAGGCGTTTCTGGGCGGGCTGGGCAGCTTTCTCCTCGCCCATATCGTCTATATCGCGCTGTTCCTGCGCAGCGGCGCGGGGATGTGGGTACTCGGCTCCGAGCCCTGGCGTGGGGCAATCGCGCTGGCGATGGCCGTGTTTGCGATTGTGATGCTGGCCGCGCTCTGGCGCCGCGTTGGTCCCGGCTTGCGTATCCCGATCGCCGTCTACGTCCTGGCGATCCTGGCGATGGGCATGTCGGCGCTGACGACAGGCAATGCCTGGCTGATCGGCGGCGCCGTGCTGTTCATGGCATCCGATGGGGTGCTTGCCGCGGAGAAATTCCTAATAGCCGCCATCTCGCCGCACCGCGCCTGGATGCGTCTTGCCGTCTGGGTGCTTTATTACGCCGCCCAGCTTGCGATTACCCTGGGTTTCCTGCTGGGTTAGGGCTGCCAGCCGGGCTCGGCCAATTCGAAGGCGACGAAATCGAAGCCCGGTGCCACGGTGCAGCCGACCAGCGTCCATTCGCCCAAGGTGCGCGCCGATTGCCACCAGCCCGCCGGCACGACGATCTGCGGCCGTTCGCCCGCCGCGAGTTCGATGCCGAGAACCTGCTCGATGATGGCGCCGCCTTCCTCCCAAATCGACAGCGCCAGCGGCGCGCCGGCGTGGAAATGCCAGACCTCGGCGGCATCCCTGACCCGATGCCAGGCCGAAACCTGGTGCTGTTCCAGCAGGAAATAGATGGCGGTCGAATGTCCGCGCGCACCGCCGGCTTCATCGCGAAAGGTCTGCGTATACCAGCCGCCTTCCGGATGCGGTTGCAGTCCCAGTGTCGCGATGATTTCCGCCGAGCTGTTCATCGGGCGAAGGCTAGCATGGGGTTCAGAAATTGTCCTTGCGCTTGCGGATCTCGGCGAACACCTCGGCATCCCCGGCCTTTTCCATGCCCAGATGCTTGCGGATTGCCGGATCGTGCCAGCGCAGGAAGGGGTTGGTCGACAGTTCCTCGCCAATCGTCGTCGGCAGCGTCGGCTTGTTGTCGACCCGCAGCGCCTCGATCCGGGCGGCGCGCTCCTTCAAGGCCGAATTGGTGGGGTCGACGGTCAGCGCGAAACGGGCGTTGGCGAGCGTGTATTCGTGGCCGCAATAGATGGTGGTCTCGGCGGGAAGGGCCGCGAGTTTCTTCAGGGATTCATACATCACCGGCGGCTTGCATTCGAACAGCCGCCCGCAACCCAGCGCAAACAGCGTGTCGGCGGTGAACGCCACTTTCGATGCCGGCAGATAATAGGAGATATGGCCGGCGGTATGCCCGGGCGTGGCGATCACCTCGATGCGCTCATCGCCGAGATGAAGGACGGAGCCTTCCTCGACCGTTTCGTCGATGCCGGGAATCCTGGCCTTTTCCGCTTCCGGGCCGACGATCCGCAGCTTGAAGCGTTCCTTCAGCGCCAGGTTGGCCTCGACGTGATCCATATGATGGTGCGTGGTCAGGACGACGGTCGGCGTCCAGCCGGTGCGCTTGACGGCGGCCAGGATCGGCGCTTCCTCGGGCGCGTCGATGATCGCGGTCTGCCCGCTTTTTGGATCATGCACCAGCACGCCGAAATTGTCGGTGCGGCACATGAATTGTTCGATCTCGACCGGCATTGCGTCTCTCCAGCTTGTCGCCGCAGACATAGGGCGCCGCCGCGCGGATGTCACCACGGGATGAAGAATGTCATTTGAGATGACGAGCACACCGGCCCGCCTTTGTTGAATCCGGCCGATATCACCGCTACATCCCTGACATGCATTCCGACATCGTCGACCTCCGCTCCTTTTATTCGACAACGCTCGGCCGGTTCGCCGAGCGCTCGATCACCATGGCGCTGTCGTCGATATGGGCCACGGTGCCCAATGAGCGGCTGGTCGGCCTTGGCTATACCTTGCCCTGGCTGGAGCGCTTCGGCACCGACGCCGAACGCGTCTTCGCCTTCATGCCGGCGACCCAGGGCGCCGTGGTCTGGCCGGCGACCGGGCCGGCGGCGACGGCGCTGGTCTTCGACGAGGAACTGCCGCTGGTCGATTCCTGCATCGACCGCATGCTGCTTGTCCATTCGCTCGAGCATGTCGAGAATCCGCGCGAGACGCTGAACGAAATCTGGCGGGTGTTGTCGCCGGCCGGGCGCGTTGTCATCGTCGTGCCCAACCGGCGCGGTGTCTGGGCGCGCTTCGAACACACGCCGTTCGGCAACGGCCGGCCTTTCTCACGCGGGCAACTCACCGAATTGCTGCGCGAGGCGAATTTCACGCCGGCCGCCTGGTCAGATGCCCTGTTCTTCCCGCCATCGCGGCGGCGCTTCATGATGCGCTTCCACAATGTGCTGGAGCGCGCCGGCCGACGGCTGTGGCCGATCTTTTCCGGTGTCATCGTCGTGGAGGCGCAGAAGCGGCTTTATCAGGGCGTGCCGGTGGTCCAGCGTGCGTCCCGTCGCGTCTTCGTGCCGGTGCTGTCGCCACATGGCGCGACGCGGCTCGGCCGTCGGACCGAGGGATTGCCGGCTCGGCAAGTGACACCTTCGTGATCGCCATGGAAACTTGCATCGCCCGGCGTCTTTCCGACCTATCTGTGGTGCTGGGCTGGCAAAGTGGCTGAGGAGCTGCCGCCGTCGGCTCTCTTCACCCGGTTTCAGCTTCGCTCCTGAACGCAAGGACCTCGGCCATGGCTGATCAATTGGACAATCAAGCCGCCGTTCAGCCGGCCGTGGCCAGCAGCCTGCGCGATCAGGTGGCGACGATCCGGCGCGCGCTGATCGGCTCGCCGGTTCGCAAGTGGTTGCTGTGGACGTCGCTCGGCATCATGGCCGTCATCATCGCGACGTCGATCGGCCAGGTCTTGCTCAACCGCTGGAACCAGCCCTTCTACGACGCGCTCGCGCGCCGCGACATGGCGGCCTTCCTGCACCAGCTCATGGTCTTTGCCATGATCGCCGGCGGACTGCTGGTGCTCAATATCGGCCAGACCTGGCTCAACCAGATGATCCGGCTGAAGTTGCGCGAAGCGCTGACGCTGGACCTGATCGACCAGTGGATGCGGCCAGCGCGTGCTTTCCGGCTGGCCAATGCCGGCGCCATCGGCGTCAATCCCGACCAGCGCATGCAGCAGGATGCCGCGCATCTGTCGGACCTGTCGACCGATCTTGGTGTCGGCCTGCTGCAGTCATTCATCCTGCTCGTGTCTTTCGTCGGCGTGCTGTGGGAGCTGTCTTCGGGCTTCGTGTTCCATGTCGGCGGCTGGGCGCTGGCGATACCGGGCTACATGGTCTGGGCGGCGTTCATCTATGCCGGCACCGCCTCCTGGCTGAGCTGGCTGGTCGGTCGGCCGCTCATCCGCCTCAACAGCGACCGCTATACGCGCGAGGCGGAGCTGCGCTCCTCGATGGTGCGCGTCAACGAGAACGTCGATGCCATCGCGCTGTACCGGGGTGAGAATGACGCCAGGCGACGGCTCGAACTCGACCTTGGCACGGTGCTGGGTGCCATGCGGCGCATCTACACCGCCCAGATCAACCTGTCCTGGGTAACCGACACCTATGGCTGGATCACCGTCGTGGCGCCGATCCTGGTTGCCTCGCCGGTCTATTTCTCGGGCGATATCAGCTTTGGCGGGCTGATGATGGCGGTCGGCGCCTTCAATCAGGTGCATTCGTCGTTGCGCTGGTTCATCAACAACATCGGCAGCATCGCCGACTGGCGTGCCACGCTGATGCGGGTCGCCGACTTCCGCATCGCACTCGATGAAACCGATGTGCTGCACGACAAGGAGAAGCGTATCGCCTTCGATGAAAACGCCAATGGCAGCCTGACCTTCGAGAAACTCCAGGTGGCCTCGCCGGAGGGCTGCACAACGCTCTCCGACCAGCACGTCGAAATCCACGTCGGCGAGCGCGTAATGATCACCGGCGAGCCTGGCGCGGGAAAGACGCTGTTCTTCCGCGCCATTGCCGGACTGTGGCCATGGGGAAGCGGGAAGATCGGCATGCCGGGGGGAGAAGCCCCCACCTTCGTGCCTCGTGTCCCGTATTTCCCGGCCGGCACGCTGCGCGAAGTGCTAGACCATCCCTATGGTGTCGCTCCCGCAAGCGATGCCGAAATTTCGGCGGTGCTTGCCGAAGTCGGCCTCGAGCGGCTGTCGTCCTCGCTCGACCGGTCGGCCCGCTGGGAGCGTGAGTTGGGCGATGACGAACAGCGATCGCTCGCCTTCGCCAGGCTTGCCTTGCGAAAGCCGAAATGGGTGATCATCGATGAAGCGATGGATGCGTTCGACGGCCCGTCCCTCAGGCGCGTGCTGTCGCTCATGGACAAACATCTGAAGGGTGCGGCGATCATCAATATCGGGCGCGGCCTGCACAACAATCAGTTCTTTCCGCGCTCGCTGACGATCGTCAAGGATACCGGGGCGCCGGCGCTGAGACCCGCCCGCGTCAGGGCAGGGGCCATCGAACCGCCGCCGGTCGCTGCCCGGCGCAAGAAATAACACGGCCGGCACTCGGACCGACCGGGCGCGCAGCCGCAAGCTTTATTTCGCCGTGATCGCGAGCGACGGTCGCGATCGAAACATCGCTCGTGCTGGCCATGCTTGAGACAATGAGCCTGCTTGCCTGCCTGACCTGCGCCGAGGCCGCTCCGGTTCCTTCGGCGCCGGACAGGCTGGCCGTCGACGTCGAACTGGTGCTGGCGGTCGATATCTCGCTGTCAATGGACGAGACCGAGTTCGCCCTGCAACGCGCCGGCTATGTCGAGGCGCTGCGGCACGCCGATTTCATCCAGGCCGTCCGTTCCGGCCATACCGGGCGCATCGCGCTCGCCTATTTCGAGTGGGCCGGCACGGTGCGCGACGACGCGGTCATCGGCTGGCAGATCATCGACAGCGCCGAGAGTGCCAACGATTTTGCCGACAAGCTCGCGGCCCGCCCTTTCCGGAGCTTCCGCGGCACCTCGATTTCAACTGCGCTTGCCTTCGGGACCGGGCTTTTCGACGGCACCGGTTTCATGGGCGAACGCAGCGTCATCGACATATCCGGCGACGGCCCGAACAATATCGGGCCGCCGGTCACCGCGACGCGCGATGCGGCCATTGCCAAGGGCATCGTCATCAACGGCCTGCCGATCCTGATCAAGCCATCGCCGACATTCAGCCATCTCGACCAGTATTATGCCCAGTGCGTGACCGGTGGACCCGGTTCCTTCGTGCTGCCGATCCACGCGGCCGCCGAATTCTCGACGGCGATCCGGCGCAAGCTGATCCTAGAGGTCAGCGGCATTCAGGACACGCCCAAAATCACGCCCGTCAACATGGACGCGCCGGTCGACTGCCTTCTGGGTGAACGGGACCGGCGGTTCCTGTCGGATCCCTATTTCCCGGAGCTGGACCGATAGAGCGGTTCAGCGTTTAATAGAAACGCCGAACCGCTCTACTCTTTGTTTCCACGCAATTCCCAAGGGGAAACGCTACGCGCTTCTCCCGGGAAAACCGTTACACGCTTTTCCTGGAATTGCTCTAGGCCTGGCCGTGGTTCAGGCAGGCCGGGCGCCGCGTTCGTCGCGGAACTTGTTGGAGAGATCGCGCCGCCAGCGCCGGCCCTGGACATATCCGCTGACCAGTTCCGGCAAGGAGTAGCCGAGCGCCTTCGAAGAGCGATTGGCCATGTAACCCTCGAACGCCTCCGGTATCCGGCCCCTGAGAATGTCGGCGATGATCTGCCGTGCGATCATGTAAGGCGGGATGTGCGGGTAGGAGTGGGCGATATGCGGGTGTTTGCCCATCAGGTTCGCATAGGCCTCGACGTAACCCGCCCGGCGGCCCGAAATCGAATTCTGCGAATTGTATTTCGTCCAGTCCATATCTCCCGACAGTTGCGCGCCGAACCGTCGCGCCAGGCGCAGGAGCAATTCGCGGTCCTGCATCCGGTTGATGTCGCTGTCATAGCCGCCAATCTCCAGCAAGGCCTCGCGGCGGGCTGATATCGCGGAGCCGGCGATGAAGATCGTCTGGGCGACGAGCGTCCGCTCCAATAGCATTGGGCTGACGAAGGTCTCGGGATTGACGCAGTTGGTGCTGCGGCTGCCCTTCCGGGAGACAAAGGAGCTGAGCAGCACCTGAAGCGCGGCATTGTCGTCGAACCAGGCCAGGGTCCGCTCGAGCCGATGCGGCAGGTAGACGTCGTCGGAATCGAGAAATGTCACCACCGGAGCCCGCGCACGCTCGATGCCGGCATTCCTGGCGGCGTTGGCGCCGCGCCATTTCGCGCCGACATAGACCAGCCGTGGATCGCTGATGCGGGCCAGCGCGGCTGCGGTTCCATCGGTCGAACCATCGTCGACGACGATATGCTCGAACCGCGTCATGCTCTGGGAAAGCACGCTTTCGACGGCGCGGAGCACCGTTTCGCGCCGGTTGTGGGTCGGTGTGATGACCGTGATGAGGGGTGCCATGTCCACAGTCCTGGCCATGTCAGCTATGACCCACATGAACAGGCACGAGTTCCGGCTCGTCCCGGACCAGGCCAAGCGCCATGGCCGCCTGGCCGAAAAAAACCAGCGTGCAAAAGGCCAATCCGACGACCAAGGCGAACGGAATTTGCCAGACCGGCATTCCGAGTTGCGACGCATGCGCAAGGATGCGCCCGCTTACGCGCCGGGACATCGAAAACCAGCGCCTCGTCGCTTTCAGCACGCGACCGGGACGTGACGGCGATTCCAGCGCCACATATTTCCGGTCCGCATCGCGGCCGGTGACCAGAGCGCGCCAGAAGAAAAACCGCCAGCCACGCGGGGGATAGTGGCTCGCCCGTGCATTGACCCTGACGAAATCATGTCCACTTTCCCGCAACTGGCTGGTCAGCAGCGTGCAGGAAACCTTGAAGCCATTGCTGGCGGGATAGGGGTGGCTAGCCAACCAGCTTCTGCGAAAGGCACAATTGTTGGCGTTCATCGCTCGCCTGGAAGCGAAACGCTGATCACCGTCGCGCAGCGGGAAGAACCATAGGAGGGCAAAGGTCCGAGAGGCGAAATCGTCATGGCCGAGATAGGTATAGCCATTTACGGCAATCGTCTTGGGGTCTTCCATCGGCTTGAGGAGCGCGGACAGCCAACCAACTTCGATCACCGTGTCGGAATCGCAGAAGATGACGACGTCGCCATTTGCCAACGCAGCACCGGCATTCTTGACCTCATAATACCGGCCGCCGGGACAGGCGCTGAAAAGCATAGTCGCGGCCGTGGCAAGTTGCGGAACAAGTTCGAGGATACGGTGCTGGAGAAGCGGCGTGTCGGTGCTCTGTCCGCTGTGAACGACAATAAGCTGCGGCTTGGGATAATGGCCGTTCGTCGTCGTGCGTTCTATTTCCCGCGCCAAGGCAGTCAACGAAATGCCAATTTCGTCCTCGTTGATGGACTTGGCATTTTCCATTTCAACAACGATCGAATACGTCTGATTCTTCGGTTCCATGCTCCCGCCCAGCATCTATTCGGCGCGACGCTACAAAGAACATGTCCCTGTGTCATCACATGATGCGACGTTCAACACCTTCCGAAATGACGAATTTCTGACTTGGCGCCCCAATCGCAACACTCCTCGCGCGTCAGGAGACCTGCAAAGCCCGCACGATCGACGCTGATTCGCATATGTCGTTCTTATTATCTCGGAAGTAATCGAATTGCGTCGTGCTCCTTGGCAATTTGCGATCGTGAAGCTGGCAACTCAGCTTCGATCGAAAGGAGTTTCGTCCATGACCGCTTACGCCGTTGCCCATATGCGTCAAACCACGATGGGTCCCGAGATCGTCGAGTACCTGCACAGGATCGATGCCACGCTGGAACCTTTCGGCGGCCGTTTCCTGATCCATGGCGGCAATCTGGAGGTGGTCGAGAACGACTGGCCGGGCCACCTCGTCATCATCGAATTCCCTGACAGGGCGCATGTGCGCGACTGGTATGCTTCGCCGGCTTATCAGGCGATCCTGGCGCTGCGGACCGACAATTCGCTGTCGGATGTGGTGTTCGCCGACGGCGTCGAACATCCGCACAAGGCGACGGATGTCCTGGGATAGGATTGGGCCGGCAGCCCTACCGCTTCAGCAAGAACACCGCCTGCTGGCCGAAGAAATTCCAGAACCACCAGGGCATCGACAGGCCGATCTTCTGGCCGTTGGCGTCGAGCGCGGTCGCCTTTTCCACCGTCGCGCCAAGCTCTTCGCACAGGTTGACGAAGTCGCGGATGGTGCAGAAGTGGATGTTGGGTGTGTCGTACCAGGAATAGGGCAGGTCCTTGGTCACCGGCATGCGGCCCTCGACGAACAGCGACAGGCGTACCCGCCAATGGCCGAAATTGGGGAAAGACACGATGGCGCGGTTGCCGATCCTGAGCAGTTCGTCGAGCACCAGCTTGGGGTTGCGGGTCGCCTGCAGGGTCTGAGACAGGACGACGAAGTCAAAACCCTTGTCGGGATAGAATTCGAGGTCGGTGTCGGCATCGCCCTGGATGACGCTTAGCCCGCGCGCCACGCATTCGTTGACGCCACGCTGCGATAGTTCCAGGCCGCGGCCGTCGACCTGCTTGGTTTCCTGCAGCAATTCGAGCAGCGAGCCGTCGCCGGAGCCGACGTCGAGCACGCGCGATTGCGGCGGGATGAGATTGGCGACGACCTCGAGGTCGACACGCTGGCTGCCGTTGACGCTCATGATGCGAGTCCCCTGGCGCGCGCGGCGGAGCCGACGAAGCCGTTGATGGCGGCAAACAGTTCCGGTTCGTCGAGCAGGAAGGCATCGTGGCCGCGGTCGGTCTCGATCTCGACGAAGGACACCGAGGCGCCGGCGGCGTTGAGCGCGTGCACGATCGAGCGGCTCTCCTCGGTCGGGAAAAGCCAGTCCGACGTGAAGGACACCAGGCAGAAACGGGTCCTGGTGCCGGCAAAGGCGTCCGCCAACCTGCCGCCATGGTCGGCGGCAAGGTCGAAATAATCCATCGACCGCGTCATGTAGAGATAGGCGTTGGCGTCGAAACGATCGACGAAGGTCATGCCCTGGTGGCGCAGATAGCTCTCGATCTGGAAATCGGCATCGAAGCCGAAGGTCAGCGCTTCGCGGTCCTGCAGATTGCGGCCGAACTTGCGGTGCAGGGCGGCTTCCGACAGATAGGTGATGTGGGCGGCCATGCGCGCCACCGCCAGCCCCTTTTCCGGGCGCTTGCCGTGCTCGAAATATTTGCCGCCATGCCAGTCCGGATCAGCCATCACGGCCTGGCGCCCGACCTCGTGGAAGGCGATGTTCTGTGACGAGTGGCGCGCGCCGGTGGCGATCGGCAGTGCCGAAAAGACCCGTTCGGGATAGCTCGACGCCCATTGCAGAACCTGCATGCCGCCCATCGAACCGCCGAGCACGCAGAACAGCTTCTCGATGCCGAAATGGTCGACCAGCATCTGCTGCGCGCGTACCATGTCGCGGATGGTGATGACCGGAAGGTCGAGCCCATAGGGCTTTCCCGTGGCGGGGTTGGTCGAGGCCGGCCCAGTGGAACCGAGGCAGCCGCCGATGACGTTGGAGCAGATGACGAAGAAGCGGTTGGTGTCGATTATCTTGCCGGGGCCGATCAGCACTTCCCACCAGCCCGGCTTGCCGGTCACCGGATTGGTGTTGGCGACATGCTGGTCGCCGGTCAGCGCGTGGCAGACGAGGATGGCATTGGAGCGCGCGTCGTTCAAAACGCCATAGGTCTGGTAGGCGATCTGGAACGGCGACAGCAGTGTGCCGGCATCGAGCTTGAGCGGCTTGTCGGGTCCGAAACGCAACACCAGGCTCGACGGATTGTCGACCTCGTTGTTGGTCCTTGCTGCGCGCGGAGCGGCCATTCTCAATCTCTCTTGCTGCATCGTTTCTTGCGAAGTCGCCGCTTATTTCGCGGCGCCGATGCGGTCGTCCGGCCGGCAGCGGACAATAAAAAACCGGCATTGCCTTCGCAAAGCCGGTTACGTCACGCAAACGGCCCTTTAGCGAATTGTTTAACGTGGCTGCAAGCCGACCGGCCAAATCACCACGGAACTGTCTTCGTCCTTCTAGAACCCGCCCGGCTCGCCGTCAATGGCGGCCGCTGCCACCACTGCCGGCTCTCGACATTGCCGGCCATGGCTTGTATTTCCGCTGCGGCTTCCGGATGGAGGCGCTTTCGACGGATTTTGCAAGACATGAACCAGATACCGGATCAGGCACGTCCAACCCCGCGTGCGGGCATCATGGAGATAGACGCCTACGTGCCGGGAAAGAGCGCCGCGCCGGCCGGTGTCACCAAGGTCTACAAGCTGTCGTCAAACGAGAATCCGCTCGGGCCTTCGCCCAAGGCGATCGAGGCAGCGCGTGAGGTTGCCGCCAAACTCGACATCTATCCCGACGGCACCGCGAGGCGGCTGCGCGAGGCGATCGCCGAGGTGCATGGCCTCAACGCGCGGAACATCATCTGTTCCAACGGTTCCGACGAGATCCTCGGGCTGCTGGCGCAGACTTATCTCGCGCCCGGCGACGAGGCCATGTTCACCGAACATGCCTTCATGGTCTACAAGATCTACATCCAGTCGGCGGGCGCCACGCCGGTCGTGGTCAGGGAGACCGACGAGCGCGCCGACATCGATGCGATGCTGGCGGCGGTGACGCCGCGCACGAAAATCGTGTTCCTGGCCAATCCCAACAATCCGACCGGCACCTATGTGCCGTTCCAGGAGGTGCGCCGCCTGCATGCCGGACTGCCGAAAAACGTGCTGCTGGTGCTCGACGCGGCCTATGCCGAATACGTCCGCCGCAACGATTATGAGGCCGGCATCGAGCTGGCCGGCAGCGCCGAGAATGTGGTGATGACCCGCACCTTCTCCAAGATCGGCCTCGGCGGAGCGCGTATCGGCTGGATGTATGGTCCCATGCACATCGTCGACGCGATCAACCGCGTGCGCGGTCCCTTCAACGTCAATGCGACGGCGATCGAGGCCGGCATCGCCGCGATCCGCGACCGCGCTCATGTCGAGCGCAGCGTGGCGCATAACGAGACCTGGCTTGCCTGGCTGAGCGAGGAGATGACCAGGCTCGGCCTGCGCGTGACGCCGAGCGTCGGCAATTTCCTGCTCATTCATTTTCCCGACGACCAGAAGCATTCGGCGGCGGCGGCGGACGATTATCTGAGCGCGCGCGGCTATATTCTGCGGCGCGTTTCAGGCTACGGCTTTCCCAACGCGCTGCGCATGACCGTCGGCACCGAGGAGGCCAATCGCGGTGTCGTCGCCGCGCTCACGACATTCCTGAAAAGCCAGAACGCCTGAAAAGCCAGAACGCCTGAAAGCTAGAACGTCCGAGAAGCTGGAACGCCATGACATCACCGATGTTTGAAAAGATCGCGCTGGTCGGCATCGGCCTGATCGGCTCGTCGCTGGCCCGTGTCATCCGCCGCGAAGGCCTGGCTCGCCATGTCGCGATCTCGACCCGCAGCGCGGCAACGCTCAAGCGGGCCGAGGAATTGGGGCTCGGCGATTCCTACACCACCGACGCCAGGGAAGCGGTGCGCGATGCCGATCTGATCATCGTCTCGGTGCCGGTGGGCTCATCCGGGGCGGTGGCGCAGGAGATCGCGCCGGCGCTGAAGCCCGGAGCGATCCTCACCGATGTCGGCTCGACCAAGGCCTCGGTCATCGCGCAGATGCAGCCGCATGTGCCCGATGGCGTCCATTTCATTCCCGGCCATCCGCTGGCGGGTACCGAAAAATCCGGCCCGGATGCCGGGTTTGCCGACCTGTTCGACAATCGCTGGTGCATCTTCACGCCGGTGCCGGGCACCGATGCGGGTGCCTTGGAAAGGCTGTCGGAATTCTGGCACCGCTGCGGCGCCAACATCGACACGATGGACCCGCAGCATCACGACATGACGCTCGCCATCGTCTCGCATTTGCCGCACATCATCGCCTACAACATCGTCGGCACCGCCGACGATCTGGAATCGGTGACCAAGACGGAAGTCATCAAATATTCCGCCTCCGGTTTTCGCGATTTCACGCGTCTGGCCGCCTCCGACCCGACCATGTGGCGCGATGTGTGCCTGCACAACAAGGATGCCATCCTCGAAATGCTGGCGCGGTTCTCGGAAGACCTGGCGTTCCTGCAGCGCGCGATCCGCTGGGGCGACGGCGACAAGCTCTTCGACCTGTTCACCCGCACCCGGGCCGTGCGCCGCTCGATCATCGAGGCCGGGCAGGACATCGACGTACCCGACTTTGGCCGCCAGGCGGTCGAGCATCCCAAAGGGAGCTGATATTCAGGTGAGGCCGGCCTGCAAATGGCTGATACCTGCGCTTCCGGTGCTCACGTACAAAGGTACGCTCCGCTCCGGTTCTCGGCATCAGCCATTTTCGACTCGGCCTGACCTGAATCTCAACTCCCTTAGCGTTGTTAGAGTGTCGGCCAGGTCACTGCCATCATGGCGAGCGTCTCCGCCCGATCTGGTGCGCCCAGCCTGCCGCCGAAGCGCAGGCATTTGAGCGCGGCGGCGGCACTGGCAAAGCGCAGCGCCTGCTCGACCGGCATGGCCTCCGCCAGCCCGACGGCAAAAGCGCCGTGAAATACATCGCCCGCCGCCAGCGTGTCGACCGCCTTGATCCTCGGGGCCTCGACATGGCGGGATGTTCCGGCGCTTCGATCGAACCACCATGTGCCCGCCGCGCCGCCGGTGACGGCGACGAAGGCATCGGTGCGGGAAGCGAGTTCGGTGCAGGCGGTCTGCAGATCCAGCGCGTGGCCGCATACGATGCGGACCGCCGGCTCGGAAGCGACGATGTGCGAGGCCAGCGGCAACAGCAGCTCCAGCACCGCCAGCGGCGCGGTGTCGGCATCGAGGATCGCCGGCCGGCCGGCCGCGCGCGCCGCCTTCAGGGCAAGTGCCGCTGCACCCGGCCAGCGCACATCGGCCAGCACGGCATCGAATGCCCTGATGTCGGGGAACGGCAAAGCCTCGGGATCAGCCTGCGCGCGCGGGTCGTAGAAGGGCACGATGATACGCTCGCCATGCGCGTCGACCAGGATCGAGGCCAGCGCCGAGCGCGCACCGCTGACGCGGCGCACATGGCTGCAATCGACGCCCTCGGCTTCTATTCCGGCAATCAGTTGGTCGCCGACCGGATCGTCGCCGGCGCTCGCCCATAGCGACACATTGGCGCCCAGGCGATGCGCGGCGCAGGCCGCGCTGGTGGCCATGCCCGAGGCGATCTGGACGCCTTCGGAAGCGATGAATTTCCCCTGATGGTGGGGCAATGTGTCGACACGCAGGATCGTGTCCAGCGTCAGCGCGCCAACACTCAGGAGCCTCGCCGATCTTGCCATGGGTGCTATTGCACCGGCTTGATCTTGCCCAGCGGAATGAAGCCGAGCGAGGCCTTGCCCTTGACCACTTTCAGCGGCATCGACGGTTCGCTGCCGAGCAGCGCCAGGGCGGCAAAACCCTGCTCGATCGCGTTCTTCTGCTCGGGTATGGCGCCGGCAAGGATGGATGCCACGGCCTTGGGATCCTTGATCCTGATCATCAGATCGGCGTCGACCAGGCCGTCCACGTCAACCGACAGCGGCCCGGAAAGGGTGACACGCGCCGTCCCCGACGACAGATCGAGGTTGCGGATTTCGATCCTCTGGCCGCGCAGGCTTTTCACCTGCGTGCCGACCAGCGCGACACCGTTCTTCAGGGACACGTCGCCGCTGGCATCGAGCGCCGGCAGGACGCGCCCGCCGATCGCGTCGGCATCGATCTCGAGATCGCCAAAGCTGCCGACATAGTCGAGATCGCCGTTGTTGGGCTGCAATTGTCCAGAAGCCTTGCCGGCGCTGAACAGCTCGACCGGGTCGGTGTCGTCGGCCGGGTCGGTCTGGCCCGACAGGCCTTCGGCCTGCAGCGCGATACGCCGGGGCAGCGGGTACCACAATTTGACATTGGCCTGCAGATTGTCCCAGTCGATCCAAAGCGGCGTCATGCCCGGAACGGAGGTTCTGAGCGGACCGCGCAGATTGGCGACCGGCGACAGGGGCTGGACGATCTGGGCGACGGCATTGAAGGAACCGGCCGAGGCGGCAATGTTCTTGGCATCGTCCTCGTAGGCAAGGTTGTCGCAGGAAACCGTGAAGCTCAGAGGATAACCGCTGACCTTGAGATTGGCGCAGCCGGCCTCGATGCCGTTCTTGTTGAGCGTGGCAACGGTCTTATCGGCCTCTGACCTGACCTTGTCGGCCAGATAGAACCAGCCGGCGCTGTAAATGGCGAACAGCACGAGGATGAACGCGGCAAGCCACCACAGGCGGCGACGGTTACCCGGTTGGCGTTCGTCACTTGACGTCATGCTTTGGCTCTCATTAACGCAGGGATGTCGTGTACGGATTCTCGGGTTGCGACAACAGAGGTCGACGGTGACGAATAGGTAGCCGGGGACGGACGGAAAAAACACCGGTTTCCGGTGTGGTGTTGCCATTCTTTTTCAATCAGGCGCGGCGATATGGGCGATTTTTGGGTGTTCGGTTATGGTTCGCTGATCTGGCGGCCGGGTTTCGCGCATGTCGAGACACGGCGCGCCCAGCTGCATGGCTACCGCCGCTCGCTTTGTGTCTATTCCTTCGTGCACCGGGGCACGCGCCAGCGGCCCGGATTGGTGCTTGGCCTCGACCATGGCGGCTCGTGCGTTGGTCTTGCCTTCCGTGTGCCGGGCGAAGTGCGCGGCGAGGTCATCGCCTATCTGCGCGAGCGCGAGCTCGTCACCAGCGTCTATCTCGAACGGACGCTGAAGGTTCGTCTGGACGGCGGCGGCGCGGTCGAGGCGGTGGCCTATATCGTTGACCGCAAGCATGAGCAATATGCCGGGGCTCTGGATGCGGCTGACGCGGCGGCCGTCGTGCGCGGCGCCGTTGGCCGATCCGGCAACAACGAGGAATATGTGCTGAGCACGCTGGAACATCTCCAAGCGCTCGGGATCCGCGACCACTGGCTGGAGGATGTGGCGCGCCGGATAGCGCTTTTGTGAAGCGCTGGCTTTGCGGAAAAAGGCGGCCAGGCCTTTGACGTCGATCTGGCAAGACCTAGGTTAGGCTGAACCCAGCCAACGGGCGGCATCGCCCGGCCCCAATCATCACGGAGATCCGTCTTGCAGAAACGCCGTCTCGGTCGCACCGACCTTTCCATCGCGCCGCTGGTTCTGGGCGGCAACGTCTTCGGCTGGACCGCCGACGAGAAAACCTCTTTCGACCTGCTCGACCGCTTCGTCGGGGCTGGCCTCAATGCGATCGACACGGCCGACGCCTATTCGCGCTGGGTTCCAGGCAACCAGGGCGGCGAATCGGAAACCATCATCGGCAAGTGGATGAAGGAGCGGGGAAACCGCGACAAGGTCGTCGTGGTCACCAAGGTCGGCTCGGATATGGGGCAGGGCCACAAGGACCTCTCCGCCGCCTATATCGAGAAGGCCGTCGACGCCTCGCTGAAGCGACTGCAGACCGACGCAATCGACCTCTATCTGTCGCACTGGCCGGATCCGGCGACACCTTACGAGGAAACCCTCGGCGCCTATGAGAAGCTGCTCGCCAAGGGCAAGATCCGCTATGCCGGCTGTTCCAACCTCGATGCCGGCCAGTTGCGTGCGGCACTCGATGTGGCGAGCCTGCGCGGCCTGCCGCGCTACGAGGTGCTGCAGCCGGAATACAATCTCTATGACCGCTCCTCCTTCGATGGGCCGCTGCGCGACCTCTGCGTGGCCGAGGATATCGGCGTCATCACCTATTTCAGCCTGGCCAAGGGTTTCTTGAGCGGCAAGTACCGCACGGAGGCCGATCTCGGCCAAAGCGAGCGCGGCGGCGGGGTGAAAGACTACCTCAATGCGCGGGGCATGCGCATCCTGACGGCGCTCGATGCGGTGTCGGCGAGGCACCAGGCCAAGCAGGCGGAGGTTGCGCTTGCCTGGGCCATCGCGCGGCCTGGCGTCACCGCGCCGATCGCCAGCGCCACCAAGCCCAGCCAGATGGACAGCCTGATCAAGGCGGTGTCGTTGAAGTTGAGCGCCGACGACATGGCGGAACTCGACAAAGCCAGCGGCTGAGGCCGACAGCACGCACGAACGTCCAAGACGATTCTCACGCCCTGCCATACCGTCCTTCGCACGAAAGGCTCATGGGCGGAGGATCGGATGGCCGGCCTGCTTGTTTCGCAACCCGAGCTTTGGCGCCAGCTGCTCGCGTTGCTGCTGGCCGCCACCGTCGTCATGGGCAGTCCGGGGCCGGCGACGATAAGCGTCACCGCCGTCGGCGCCGCCTTCGGCCTGCGCGATTCGCTGCGTTACACCGGCGGCATCGTCGTGGGCACGATCGCCGTGCTGCTCGTAGTGGCGACCGGGGTCATGGCGGCGCTTGCCTCCATGCCGAAGCTGGCGCCGTTGCTGGTTGTCGCGTCCGCGGCCTACATCCTCTATCTCGCTTTCAAGATCGCCACGGCGCCGCCGCTGGCGGCATGTGCCGCCGAGGGTTCGCGCCCGACATGGCTGGCCGGGTTTCTGCTGGCGGTCGCCAATCCCAAGGCCTATGTGGCGATCGCCGCCGTGTTCGCCGGCGCCTCGTCGAGCGAGGGCGGTGCCGAACTCGACCCGTGGACGAAACTGACGGTTCTGGCGGTGATGATCGTCGTCATCCACGCCGTGTGGCTTCTTGCCGGTGCGGCGTTCGCGCGCTTCCTGCGCAGGCCCGTCGCCTCGCGGATCATCAACCTCTTCTTCGCGGCGACGCTGGTGCTGACCACGGTGCTGGCGGTGTACGGTTGACGGCCTGGGCCTTCAGGCCTTCGCGCCGAGCTCCCGAAGGCGCTTGACCGCGGTCGGAGGCAAGGCCGGTGGGTTTGGTGCGCGCGATGCCTCGACGAGAAGCTGGTCGCAGGCAGCCTCGGTCTCGCCGATCAGGCGCGCCATGAACTCGTCCTTGCCCAGACCTGGCGGAATGGGCGGCAGGAACCGCGCCTTGATGGTGCCGGGATAGCGCAGGAATTTGCGGCGCGGCCAATAGAGGCCGGCGACATGGGCCACCGGCACCACCGGCACGCCAAGCTGCGCGTAGATTTCGACGATGCCGTATTTGTAGGCCGGTTCGTCGCCAGGTGCCCGGCGCGTGCCTTCGGGATAGATGATCAGCTGGCGCGGGTTGCGCGCCATCTCTTCCCTGGTCGCGGCGACCACAGCTTTCAGCGCCTTGGAGCGGCTGCCGCGATGCACCGGGATCATCCGCATCTTCAGGATGTACCAGCCGAAGAACGGGATCCAGGTCAGCTCGCGTTTCAGGATATAGAGCGGGTCCTGAAGGAAAGGAAAGAAGGCGATCGCGTCCCAGAATGACTGATGTTTCGGTGCCAGGATGAAGGACCCCTCGGGCAGGTTTTCCTGTCCGGTGATCTCGTTCTTCGTGCCGGCGATCTTGTCGTAGAGCCACATCGAAGTGCGCGACCAGAATTTCGGCACGAACCAGGCGCGGTGGCGCGGCGACAGGAAATAGTAGGGGGTCCAGAGGATCATCTGGACGATCAGATTGACGTAGAAGACGAAATTGAACGCCAGCGATCTGACATAGAGCATGGGGGAGGTCCGGTGAGGAGGTGTGCGTTGGTTACACCAAGCGCGCAGAAAAAGGAAACGGTGCGATGCTGCCCATCCTACCAGGTCGCGTGAGCCAGGCGTTCCCTCAGGCGTGGGGCGGCAAAGTCGAGGAAGGCGCGCAGTTTCACCGGCAGCCGGCCCTGGCCCTCATGCACCAGGTTTACCGGCCAGGGCTCGGCTTCGAACTCCCTGAGCACGGGGCGCAGTGTTCCTGATCGTACTGCCGCGACGATCTGGTAGGAGAGCACCCGCGCCAATCCGACACCGTTGATCGCCGCATCGATCGCCGCCTCGGCGGTGTTGACCCTGAGCCTCGAGCGGACCGGCACGGCAAGATCAGCCCTGTCCACGGCGAAGGTCCAGGTGGCGGGTGAGCCAAGGCTTTCGAAGGCGATGCAGCTATGGGTCTCGAGATCTCCCGGGACCCGGGGAATGCCGTGCGCGGCCAGATAGGCCGGGCTTGCGCAGACGACATGCCCGATCGAGCCGACCCTGATGGCGACCATGCGCGAATCCGGCAACCTGCCGATGCGAACGGCGAGGTCGATATGATCCTCGGCCAGCTGGCTTATCCTGTCGCCGAGCGTGAGGCGGATATCCACCAGGGGATAGGCGGCGAGGAATTCGGTGACGACCGGCAGCACGTGAAGGCGGCCGAAGACGATCGGCGCGGTGATGATCAGTTCTCCGGTCGGGGCGCTGTATTCGCCGCCGGCGGTGCGTTCGGCGTCGCCGACCTCGTCGAGAATGCGGCGGCAGGCCGCGAGATAGGCGTGGCCCGCGTCGGTCAGCGTCAGCCGCCGCGTCGTACGGTTCAACAGCCGGGTCTTCAGATGCCGCTCCAGTTCGGAGACTTTGCGGCTGACCGTTGCAAGCGGAACGCCCGAACGGCGTGCGGCAGCGGAAAGGCTGCCATCTTCCACCGCCGCGACAAAAAGGGACATGGCTTCGAGGCGATCCATCATTCTTCCGGAAAATGGAAGGGAGGGTTGCGAGTATGACATCTACATTCGCAATATGGAAGGTCGCATATGGGTGGGGTGCAAACGCCGCCAGTGGGCGAGCGATGATTCGCGTCGTCGGAGCTCGGGCTCCGGGGATGTCGCATGCCAGGAGGTTTCGATGAACATGCACGCCTTTGCCAGCGATGTCGCCTTCACGCCGACGATCAAGGCGATCCAGGCGCGCAAGGGTTCGCGCCAGTCCTATGCGCGCGTCGAGGAGCGCGGCGGCTGGCAATCGGCGATCACACCGGACCTTGCCGCTTTCATCGAAATGCAGACCAGCGTCTTCCTGTCGACCGCTAATGGCGATGGTCAGCCCTATATCCAGCACCGTGGCGGGCCGGCCGGCTTTCTCAGGGTGCTAGATGAAAAGACGATCGGCTTCGCGGATTTTCTAGGCAATAAGCAGTTCATCACCCAGGGCAATCTGGCCGACAATCCGAGGGCCTTCCTGTTCCTGATCGATTATATGACGCGCCAGCGCATCAAGATCTGGGGTACGGCCCGTGTCGTCGAGGATGACCCTGAGTTGAGGGCGAGGCTGATGCCTCGGGACTACAGAGCGCGGCCCGAGCAGGTCATCCTGTTCACCGTCTCGGCCTGGGATGCCAATTGCCCGCAGCACATACCGCAGCGTTTCGAGGCAGCCGATGTGGCAGCGGCACTTGGCGAGCGCGACCGGCGCATTCAGCACCTCGAGCAGGAGATCGCACGTCTCAAGGGAATCTCGGGGGCTGCCGCCAAGGAATGACGCGGGATCAGCCGCCGGCCGCGGTTTCGGCCAGCGCGATGCCGTCGGGCGTCGGCTTCACCGGCACGATGCCACGTGCCAGCGCCAGCAGATATTTGGTGTATTCGGTGAACAGCACGCGCAACGCCTGCGGCTTGGTCAGCCAGCCGCCATTGTCGAGGTTGGAGTTGACCACCGGATAGGGCTCCAGCTTGGCACCATGCAGCAGTCGGCCCATCTCCAGCAGGCTGCGCGGCATGTGATAGTTGTTGGTGACCAGGATCACCGTGCCATAGGCATGGTTTTCCACCCACTTGGCGCTTTCCTCGGCATTGCCGATCGTGTCGAGCGCGGCGCGATCGATGTCGACGCAGCAGGAAAACAGCTTCTTGTCGCCGCCGGTCGCCGCCTGAAGCTGGCGGCGGCTGGCGGAAGGATGCACACCACTGATCAAGAGCCGCGCGCCCTTGCCGGACGCCAGCAGCTCCATCGCGGCGTCGAGGCGCGATTGCCCGCCGGTGAGCACGATGATGGCATCGGCCTTGGCCGGATTGGTGGGCGTGGCCAGATGGCTGACCTTGTTGGCGAACCAGCCAAAGCCACCGGCAAACAAGGTCGCGAGGATGAGGAGTGATAGAGCGGATATCCGCAGAGCGGTCTTTAAACGGCTAATCCGGGGGTGGCCGCGCCAACGGGCAACCACCACTGGCATCTGTCCAGCCGTTCCGGTCGAATCCCGCACGTCCATGACCATATGGTTAATCCCGAAATACGGCCTTTGATAGGTGAAAGATGCACTTTGCGTTACGCGAATTCTCCATCCGTGATCGCCCCCTTTTCATCGACGCCGTCTAAGCAAGAACGGATCTCTTTTCATGCGTCGGGCTGGCGAACGTCGATGTCGCTGAGATAGGCGACGACCGTGGCGTGCGAGGTCGCCGCCGTCAGCGCGCCGATCACCAGCACCATCAGGACGACGCCCAGGTAACCAGCCGAGCCGATGGCGAAATTGCCGAACAAAGCCGTTGCCTGATCGGCCTGCGGCGTTGCCATGTTGCGCGACGACCACCAGGAAAACACGATGAAGACGAGCACCGCCGCAGCGCCGCCGGCGGCCGCGCCCTTCATGCCGGTGACTAGGAAATGGCGGCGGAATTCGCGCGCGATGAAGGCCGCCTCGGCGCCGACGAAATGCAGCACCTCGATGATATGGCCATTGCCGGCCATGGCGCCACGGGTCGCGAACACCACCGTCAGCACGGTCGCCGACAGCATCAGGGCCAGAACGGCGATGCCTATGGTCACCGTGGTGCGGGCCATGGCGACCAGCCGGTCGACCCAGGTGCGGTGGTCGTCGAGCGATGCGCTCGGCAGTTTCGGCGTGATCGCGGCGCGCATGGCGGCGAAGTCGGGCGGACTGGTCTCGTCGATGGTGACGATGATCAGCCGCGGCACCGGCAGGTCGTCGATGTTGAGGCCCGAACCCAGCCACGGCTCCAGCAGCCTTGCGGTCGCTTCGCGGTCGATGATCCGGGTCGACTTCACGCCGGGAAATTCGCCGGCGATCCGCGAGGCCTGGGTAAGGGCCGCCTCCATGTCGAGGCCGTCGGCCGGTTTGATCTGGATCGTCGCCTCGCGCGAAATCTGGTTCTCCCAGACCGAGGCCGTGTCGCGTACCAGCGTCACGGCGCCAAAGGTCAGGCAGGACAGGAAGGTCATGATGGCGATGACCAGCACCAAAGCGCGACCGGCAATGTTCTGCGCCGGCACGATCGGCGCCATCTTGCGTTGCGCGCGCGGCCTCGCCTCGACCGCCTCGGCATCCTGCTCCTCGAAATGGTCCGCCGATAGGTCAGTCATAGATGTCCAGCCTTCCGCCGGCCAGGATCATGCGGCGCGCGTCGACCTGTTCCATCAGGCCGAGGTCGTGGGTGGCGATCACCACGGCGGTGCCGAGGCGATTGAGCTCGATGAACAGCCTGAGCAGGCGCCGCGCCAGCGGCGGGTCGACATTGCCGGTCGGTTCGTCGGCAAGCAGGATTTCGGGCTGTTCGATCAGGGCGCGGGCGATCGCGGCGCGCTGCTTCTCGCCGCCCGACAGCACCGGCGGCAGCACATGCATGCGCTCGCCCAGCCCCACCCATTTCAACAGCTCGGTGACGTCGGTGCGGTAGCTCGCTTCCTCGCGCCCGCGCACGCGCAGCGGCAGCGCGACGTTTTCGTAGGTTGTCATGTGGTCGAGCAGGCGAAAATCCTGGAACACCACGCCGATGCGGCGGCGCAGGTGCGGCAGTTCGGTGCGTGAGATGCGCGAGCGGTCCTTGCCGAAGATGGTGATCAGCCCGCGCGTCGGCTTCAGCGACATGAACAAAAGGCGCAGCAACGTCGTCTTGCCGGCGCCGGAAGGCCCGCTCAGGAACTGGAAGGAGCGCTCCGGTATGTGCAGGGAGATGTCGCGGAGGATTTCCGGACCCATGCCATAGCGGAGGCCGACATTTTCGAAGCGAATCAATTTCGACGACCTGAGATTCCGGGTGGCGGCGAGCCAGCCTGTTCTGGAAAAAGACCATCGGCCCGCATGGTTAACCGGCGGTTAATTCCTGGGTTGTTTCGGCTCTTCACGAGGGCTCCGGTGGGGAAGCGTTAACCATTTGTGTTTACTCAAAAGAAACGAAAAGCGAACGTGCTGCAATGCTGGGGCCATCATGGCTGAGGAACGAACCGCGCGCCCGGTTTCCGGCGAAATCATGACCGAACCGCCCGCAATTGCCATGGAGCGGATCGTGCGCGGTCCGGCGGCCGATGTCGTCGATGCGGACTACGTCGTCATGTCGCGGCCCGTCCCGCCGGTGGAAAACGCTTCGCCACCGCCGCGCCTGATTGTCACCCCGCCCATCGAGGGCATGGACATGCTGCGCAAGCCGGAAGCGCCGGCGGAGAGGCCGCCGGCCTCGCGCGGCGGTCCGATCTTCTGGATCGCCGGCGTCAGTGCCGCCCTTGCCGCCTTCTGGGTCTCGGGCGGTCATGCGCTGATGCGCCAGGCGCCGTTCCTGGGCGGCGCGCAAGCGTCGGCGCTGACCATTTCAGGCGTCACCTCCCGCGTCGACGCCTCGGGCCCTAAGCCGGTGCTGTTCGTCGATGGCGAGGCCGCCAATGACGGAACGGGCCTCGCGACCATGCCGCCGCTCGAAATCCGGGTGACGGGCAATGACGGGCAAACAATCCGCTATACGTTGGGGACATCCGGCCGTTCGCTGGCATCGGGCGAAAGATTCGGCTTTGCCAGCCGGCTCGACGTGCCTAAGAACGGGGTCAAGACCGTTTTGGTCACTTTCGCCGAGTAGGCGACCACTGGGGAAGACCAGCAATGCCCATCGTACGCGACAAGGACATCGAAGTCCTGTTTTCCGCGTCGGCGATCGCGCGCCGCAATCTCGAACTCGCCAAGGAGATCGCCGAACACGACTACCATGATCTGCTGGTGATTTCGGTGCTGAAAGGCTCGTTCATCTTCGCCGCCGATCTGATCCGCGCCATGCACGATGTCGGCCTGTCGCCGGAAGTCGAGTTCATCTTCATCTCCAGCTATGGCGCCGGCACCACCAGCGGCGAGGTGAGGGTGCTGCGCGACATCGACAACGAGGTTGCCGGCCGTGATGTGCTGTTGATCGACGACATCCTCGAATCGGGCAAGACGCTGAGCTTCACCCGCGACCTGATGCTGTCGCGCGGCGCGAAAAGCTGCTCCATCGCCGTGCTGCTCGACAAGCGCATGCGCCGCCAGACCGCGCTCAACGCCGACTATGTCGGCTTCGACTGCCCCGACTATTTCGTCGTCGGCTACGGCATGGACGTCGCGCACGCCTTCCGGGAATTGCCGTTCGTGGGTGTCGTGAAAGACGATGTGTGAGGCCAGCGGTCCGCACCGGTGAATGCTGAAAAAGACCTTAACGGTTTCAGGAAAATTAGCCTGGCCTGGCGCCGCGGTTTTCAGGAAAAGTCAACTTTTGGCCGCCAAGAATGCCGGCCATGGCAAAGCTTCTGATCGTCGAGGACGATGAGTCCGTCCGTACCCTCGCAGCCCGCGCGCTCGAACGCGCCGGCCACGCAATCGATATCGCCGCCGACGGCGCCCAGGGGCTTTCGCTGATCCGGGCCGCGAACGGCGGATACGATCTCGTCGTCTCCGATATCCGCATGCCCGAGATGGACGGCATCGAGATGGCGATTGCGGCCGCAGCACTTTTCCCGGCGATGAAGATCATGCTGATGACCGGCTATGCCGACCAGCGCGAGCGCGCCGAGGAGTTGAACGGAATCATCCTCGATGTCGTGCAAAAACCCTTCACGCTGGCCGAGATCCGTTCGCGTGTCGAGCAGGCGCTGATCTGCTTCGCCTGATCAGGCCGGATCCCTGGCGACAAGCACGGGTGCCGCGCTCCCGCGCCGCCCAGTGTTGAGCGCCAGCAGACCGGCGCCGATGATGAGGGCCGCACCGATCACCGTCGTCGACCTGGGCACCTCGGCAAAGAAGAGGAAGCCCCACAACGGTGACCACAGGATGCCGGTATATTCGAAAGTGGCGACGCGGTTGGCCGGCGCCAGCCGGTAGCCCTGCGAGAGCAGGATCATGCCCGCGGAGGCGACGAAACCGCACGCTGCCATCTTCAGGAAATCCGGCGGTGTCGGCCAGATCCACGGCCTCACCAGGAATTCGAGGCTGGGGTGGACGGCGTGAGTTATGCCGGCAAGATGGAACGAGCCGGCCACCACGGCGGCCCCGACCAGATAGGCGCCGTTCTGGTAGAAGGCCATGACGGTGGACGATTCGGTGTCGCCGATCTTGCGGGCCATCAATTGCGAGAAGCCGTAGAGCGCCGCCGAGCCCAGCGACAGCAAGGCCGCCCAATCGAAAAGCCCGGCGCCTGGACGCACCATCACGACCACACCCAACAGTCCGATCAGCACGGTCGCCAGCGTCCGCCAGGAGACGTGTTCGCCGAGATACGGCCCGGCAAGTGCCATGATGAACAACGGCGCCATGAAATAGAGCGCCACGGCGTCGGCCAGCGGCAGGGCGGCGATGGCCAGATAATACACCGTGTAGGAGGTGAACTGGATGAAGGCGCGGATCGTCAGCAGGCCGAAGCGCCGCGACAGGATGGCCCGCAGCCCGACGTCGGCGTGGACGAGAAGGATCAGGATCGGCAAGGCGACGATCGAACGGATCGCCATCACCTCGGTCACCGGATAGCCGCTCGACACGGCTTTGACGAGCGGATCCTGCAACGAGAACACCAGCACGCCCAGGCACAGGCTCAGGACGCCGCGCACCATCCTATTCTGCATGCGTTCAGGCTCCCGTGCGTACGATCCGGCGAACGTCTCCAGATCAAAAAGAACCCGCCACCGTTTCGGGTAGCGGGCACGAGTGAGGACTCTTTGATTGGTCCGCGGCCGATTTCGCGGTCGCATATCCAATGGGTGCGGCAACTATCCACTGGCGTTTGACATGTTGCAAACGAATTGGAATGATGCCAGCGATCAGATTTTCTTATGGTGGATTCCATGCGCCCAACCCTCGACAGCGATCTCCTGCGCACCTTCGTGGCCATCGCCGAAGCCGGCAATTTCACCAGGGCGGCCGAGCAGGCTGGCCGCACCCAATCGGCCGTGTCGATGCAGATGAAGAAGCTCGAAGAGCTGGTCGGCGACAGCCTGTTCGAGCGCGGCTCGCGCGGCGTGGCGCTGACGCGGCGCGGCGGCGAACTGATCGTCAATGCCCGCCGCATCGTCTCGCTGCTCGACGAGACGGCTGCGTCGATGGCGGCGGCGCCGCTGGGCGGGCCGGTGCGCATCGGCATTCCCGAGGAATACGGCCACGCCATCCTGTCGCGCGCGCTCGGCGCATTCGCCAAGCGCCACACCAAGGTCGAGGTCACCGTGCGTTACGCGCATTCGGAGGCGCAGATCGCCGCGCTGGCCGCCGGCGAACTCGATCTCTGCGTGGTGTTCGAATGGCAGGATCCTTCGGGCGGCGAAGTGCTGATGCACGACCCGACCGTCTGGGTGACGTCGGCACTGCACCGTATGCACGAGGAGCGTCCCGTGCCCATCGCGCTCTACAACCGGGTCAGTTGGTGCAAGGACTTCGCCATCAGGTCCCTGGAACAACGCGGGCTTGCCTATCGTGTCGCGTATTCCAGCGACACCACCGGCGGCCTGAAGCTTGCCGTCACCTCGGGACTGGCGATCGCGCCGATCTCGCGCAGCAACATTCCGGACGGTTGCCGGGAGCTCACCCCCGCCGACGGGTTCGGCGATATCGATTCCTCGAATGTGGTGATGCACCGCAACCCGAATGCGTCAGGGGAAGCGATCGACGGCATGCAGGACGCGATCCGCGAGGCATTCGTCAACCGGTAGGGTCAGTCCCCCGCATCCTCATAGAAAGTCAGGCTATTGCCGAACGGATCGCCGACCGTGACCTCCCTGGTCTTCCAGGGTGTCTGCTCCAAACCCGGCCTGGCAAAGCGGTATTTCCTGGCGGTCAACTCGTGGTGCAGCCCAGCAATGTCGGCCGTCTCGATCCGGATGTGAGAGCCCGGCGTGCCGTCGCCATGATGTTCGCTCAGATGCAGGACACAGCCGTCGCGCGCGACGGCTGTGTAAAGCGGTGCGCCGTCGTCGAAGCGATGTTCCCACTGCACCTCGAATCCGAGAAATCCGACGTAGAATTCATGCGCCTTGGCAATATCGAAGATGCGCAGGATGGGCGTGACAGGACCAAGTTTCGGCATGGTGGTGCAACCGTTCGGGAGGGGGCGGATGGGGGACGACGATCGCTACTTCAACTCCAGAAGCCGTTCCAGATAGCTGCGCTCGATATCGGGGCTGAGCGCGTTGCCCAGCCGCTTTCGGATCGCTTCCAGGATCTGGCGCGCGCGCTGGACGTCGATCTCGTCGGGCACTTTCACCGAGTCGCCGAAATCAGGACCCTGGCTGGCGCGCGGCCGGCCGAGCGGGTCGCGATCGGCGTCCTGCTGGCGGCCGCCTTGCTGGCTGCCGCCCTGGTCGCCCTGCATGGCCTGCATCTGCTTCATCATGTCCTTGGCGCCCTTGCGCAGCGCCTCGAGCGCCCGGCCCTGGTGGCCGACGGCTTCGTCGCCCTGGCCCTCGCCAAGCGCCTGTTCGGCGCTGCCCATGGATTTGCCGGCCTCGCCAAATCCTTCATTGGGCTCCATGCCCATGCCTTCCAGGCCTTTCTTCAGCTGCTCGAGATCGCCTTTCAGCTGGCCCTGGCCTTCCTGCAGCTGCTTCAGGGCATCGGCGAATTCCTGCGGCGTCATCGGCTTTGGCTCGCCATTCTCGCCGGGCTTGCCGTTTTCGCCCGATTGGCCTTGCTCACCGTCCTGGCCAAGCTGCTCGTCGCGGTTCTGGCCACGCTGGCGCTCGCCGCGCTGCATCTGGTCCATGCGGAAGGTGTCGTTCATCATTTCCTGCTGGCGCCGCAGGATCTCGCCGAGCTTGTCCATCTGCTGGCGCATCTGGCTGTCCTGCTCACCGCCCTGCTGCTGGCGGCCGGCCTGGAGGTTGTTCATCATGTCCTGCAGTTGCGACAGCAATTGCTGGGCCTTGTCGCGATCACCCGATTTCGCCAGGTTCTCGATCTGGTCCATCATGCGGTCGATGTCGCTCTGGCGCAGTTCCTGGCCATTCTGCTGCATCTGCGGTGCATTCGGGTTCTGCTTGGCGCGTTCGGCGAATTCCTGCAGGAACTGGTTCATCGCCTCGCGCAGTTCCTTCATCGCCTTCTCGATCTCGGCGTCGCTGGCGCCGTTCTTGATGGCATCCTGCAGCGCCTGCTGCGCCTGACGCAGCCGCTTTTCGGCGGCCGACAGGTTGCCCTCCTCGATGCCGAGCGCGATTTCCCAGAGATAGGCAACCTCGCCGCGCAACTGATCGTCAATCCCGGCCAGTTTCAGCCGGCTCATCGCGCTCATGATGGCGAGATAATGGGACATATTGTCGAACGTATCTTCCGGCCGCAGCGTGATGGCATCCATCAGGTCGAGTACGCGCGGCTTGGCGTTGGCGTCGAGCGCCAGCAGGCGGCGCTGTTCGATCACCGCGCGCGCCAGCGGGTTGGCGAACGGGCGCTCGGGCATCACGAGCGTCTTGGTCTCGCTGGACGCGGTGTGTCCTGCGTCGTCGGTGGCGACGAGCGTCAGCTTGATGCTGCTGCCGGCCCAGACATGCTCGGTCAGGTCCTTGGTGGTCTTGGCGGCGTTCGACCTGCCGCCACGGCGCGGCAGCGACAGCGGCATCTCGGGCGGGCCATAGAGCGGATGAGCACCAGGCGCCTGCGGATCGGCCAGCGTGAAGACCGCCTTGGCGGTGGCGGCGCCGTAGTCGTCGTCGATCTGGTAGTTGAGCTCGAAGGCGCCGTTGGCGGCGCGCTTGGGCTCGCCGACGAAGCGGATCTGGGGGGGCTTGTCCGGCAGCACGGCGAAGGCCCAGCGACCAAGCTGATCGTCGCCCGATTTCAGCGTCAGCGTGCCGTCGCCAGTCAGCTTCCCGGTGAATTGGCGCACATTGGACGGTGTCGGGCTTGCGGCCAGCTTGACCGTGGCGGCGGCTTGCGGGACGGCCGGGTCGATGGCGCGCGCGTTGCCGTCCTTGTCTGCATAAGAAAGCGTTTCTTCCCCGGATCCACCGGTCACGCGTAGCGACACATCGCTGCCTTCCGGAATGGTGAAGGTCGGCGTCGCCTGGTTGGCATCGGCGGTCAGGAAAACCGGCGGCTTGCCGGTATAGGCCGGCGGCGTCACCCAGGCGTCGATGCGCGGCGGCAGGATGTCGAGCCTGCCGTGCGCGCTGAACCCATCGCTCAGCCGGCCACCGGTCGGCCCGAAGGAGAAGGCGAAGGCGGTGACGAGCAGCAGCGCCGCCACGGCGCGCAGTCCCCAGGGGTCGCGCTCGGGCACGCGCGTGCGCGGCAGGTCGGCGCCGAGACTGTCGAGCTTTCCAGCCATGCGCTTCTGATGCTCGCGCCAGAGCGCCTGCGAGAAACTGCTTTCCTGGCCGCTGGGCCGGTCGCCCTGCACCTGTACGGGGCTGTGCAGCAGTTTGTTAGCGGCCTCGATGCGGCGATCGATCTGGGCCGCGGCAGGCATGCGGAAAAAGCGCAGCGGATAGAGCGCGGCCAGCCCTGCGAGGCCGAACAGGGCGAGAAGGCCGATGCGCACGACATCCGGCAGCCGGGGAAAAATGCCGAACCAGGAGGCGCTGAGGAAGAGGGCGACGACAATGATGAGCGGGAGCAGCAGCGGCCAGCCACGCTCGACCGTCATCGAGACCCGCGTCGCCAGCCGGCTCAAGGCAAGGCGTCCGGCCAGGCCGCGGTCGTTGCTGAAGATGGGTCGTTGCGTCATCGGCCCTTCCCAGAGCCGGTTCCATCCCGAAACCCTGGGATGGGGCTCTATCTTTTCTGGGCATGATCCGTTCCCGAAAACGGGATACCATTTTTCGGGATCATGCCGTAGGGCGGGCAGGATAGCCCAAACCCCGCGACTCGAAGAATACCAGCAAACACGGCAAAGGCGAGGCGGTTTGAAAAAACGTGAAGCCGGCCGCAATGGTTGCGATCAGAAATTGGCGGGGTTTGCGTTGGCGCCGCAGACCAGCACGGCCACCCGTTCGCCCGGCGCCGGCGCGTAGCGGCCGGACAGGATCGCGGCGAAGGCCGCGGCACCACCCGGCTCCGAGATGATGCGCACGCGGTTCCAGAGCGCCTTCTGGGCGGCGATGATGTCGTCGTCGCTGACCAGGATGGAGCGTTCCACGAAGGCCTCGGCGATCGGGAACATCATTTCGCCGACGCGCTTTGGCGCCAGCGAATCGGCGGCGATGCCTTCGGCCGGCGCGTCGACAGGATGGCCGGCCTCGAAGGCGCGATGAAGCGTCGGCGCGCCCTCGGGTTCGATGGCGACGATGCGGATGCGGCCGGCATACCAGGCGGCGATGCCGCCGATCAGGCCGCCACCGCCGACGGCGACCAGCAGCGTGTCGATCTCAGGCAGGTCGTTCTCGATCTCGAGCCCAAGCGTGCCCTGGCCGACCAGCGTTTCCTGCTGGTTGAAGGCGTGGATCTGCAAAGCTCCGGTTTCCTCGGCGAAACGCTCGCTGGCGGCCAGCGCCTCGGCATAGCGGGCGCCGCCGACGACGAGGTCGGCGCCATAGCCGCGAATGCGGTCCAGCTTGGCCTGCGGGCTCACTTCAGGAACGAAGATGGTCGCCTTATGGCCAAGCCGCATGGCGGCATAGGCGACGGCGGCGCCATGGTTGCCGCCAGACGCGGCGACGACGCCGGCCTCGGGAACCGGCCGCTCCAGGAGATTGGTGAAGGCGCCGCGCGCCTTGAACGAGCCGGAATGCTGCAGGCATTCGAGCTTGAGATCGACCGCCAGAGGCGGGCGGTCGAAATCGGCCATGTCGACGCGCAGCACCGGCGTGTGCCTGATATAGGGGCGGATGCGCGGTTCCATCGCGGCAATGCGCTCGCGTGTGACGGGACTGCCGTGCGGCATGACTTTCTCCTCGTGTAGAGATACCGGCTTATGCCAGCCAGTCTGGCATCGAATCCAGCCCGATCAAATCGTCATAGGTCAGCCGCGGACGCACGATATGGAAACGGTCGCCGTCGACCAGCACCTCGGGTACCAGCAGGCGGGTGTTGTAGGTGCCGGCCTGGACCGCGCCATAGGCACCGGCGGTGGAAACGGCGACGAGATCGCCGGCCTTCAGTCTCGGCAGGTCGCGGTCGAGGCCGAGATAGTCGCCGGTCTCGCAGACCTGGCCGACCACATCGACCATCATGCGCGGCGTGTCGGCCGGTGGCTGCACGACCGGCCTGATCTCGTGGAAGGCATCGTAGAGCGTCGGCCGAATCAGGTCGTTCATGGCGGCGTCGACGACGAGGAAGTTCTTGGCGTCGCCTTCCTTCACGAAAATGACTTCCGAGACCAGGATGCCGGCATTGCCAACGATCAGCCGGCCCGGCTCGAACATCACCTTCATACCCAGCTTGGTGACATGCTTGCGCACGATCTGCGCATAGGCGTCGGGCAAGGGGGGCGGGTTGTTGTCGACGCGGTAGGGGATACCGAGGCCGCCGCCGAGATCGACATGGTCGATGGCATGGCCGTCGGCGCGCAACGCACCGACCAGGTCGACCAGCAAGGCGAAAGCGTCGTCGAAAGGCTGCAGTTCCGTGATCTGGCTGCCGATATGGGTGTCGATGCCGGTGATCTTGATACCCGGGAGCGTTGCCGCACGGGCATAGACCTGGCGCGCCCGCTGCCACGGAATGCCGAACTTGTTCTCGGCCTTGCCGGTTGAGATCTTCTTGTGGGTCCTGGCGTCGACATCGGGATTGATGCGCAGCGACACCGGCGCCACCTTGCCGAGCGTCGAGGCGCGGGCCGAGAGCAACTCGAGCTCCGGCTCGGATTCGACGTTGAAGCAGAGGATGCCGGCCTCGAGCGCGAAGTCCATTTCGCGCGCCGTCTTGCCGACACCCGAGAACAGGATCTTGCCGGCCGGGACGCCGGCGGCCAGTGCCCGGCGCAATTCGCCTTCCGAGACCACGTCGGCGCCGGCGCCAAGCTTGGCCAGGGTGCGCAGCACCGCCTGGTTGGAATTGGCCTTCATGGCGTAGCAGACCAGCGTGTCGAGACCGGCAAAGGCCTTGGTGAAGACACGGTAGTGCCTGGTCAGGGTTGCCGTCGAATAGCAGTAGAACGGCGTGCCGACCTGCGCGGCGATATCAGGGATTGCCACGTCCTCGGCATGCAGCACGCCGTCGCGGTAGTCGAAATGGTTCACGAGAGTGATTCCGGAAGTTGGCGGGCGCTAGATCAGCGGGTCGAGGATGAACTTCTTGTCCACGACCGGTTTTTCCGGTTCCGGCGGCACCGGCTGGTGGGCCTTTTCGGCGTCCTTGCGCGCCTGGACGGCAGCCTCGTAGGGGGTGTCGAGACCAGCCTTGCGGCCGCAGGCGGTCACAGCGGCCATCGCAGCCAGAAGCGTCAGCGTCACCAAAATCCTGCTTCCGGTCATCGATCCATCCGTCCGAAACTTTTGCCAGCCGCCGCTTTTAGCCGAGTTCTCGGCGTATTGCACCCCGGAATTACTGGTCGCAATATCCAGATATTGCTGGTCGTAATATCCGGCATTACGCCTTGGCGATACGCTTTTTCCAGGCGCGGATCTGCTTCCTCACTTCCGACGGCGCGGTGCCGCCGAAGCTTGTGCGGCTCTTGACCGAATTCTGCACCGCCAGCACCGAGAAAATGTCTGGCGTGATGCCGGGGTTGATCGATTGGAGATCCTCCAGCGAAAGCTTCTCCAGGCTCACCCTCTTGTCTTCGGCCAGCGCCACCGCGCGGCCGGTGACATGATGCGCCTCGCGGAACGGCAGGCCGAGCGTGCGCACCAGCCAGTCGGCGAGGTCGGTGGCGGTGGCGTGGCCGGAGCCGGCGGCCTTCTTCATCGCCGCCGCATTGACCGTCATGTCCGAGACCATGCCGGTCGTCGCGGCCAGCATCAGGTCGAGCGTCTCGGCGGCGTCGAAGACCGATTCCTTGTCTTCCTGCATATCCTTGCCATAGGTCAAAGGCATGCCCTTCATCACCGTCAGCAGGCCGACCAGATGGCCGTTGACGCGGCCGGTCTTGCCGCGCACCAGTTCGGCGGCGTCGGGGTTCTTCTTCTGCGGCATGATCGAGGAGCCGGTGGAAAAACTGTCCGACAGCCTGATGAAGCCGAATTGCGGCGTCGACCAGATGATGATTTCTTCCGCCAGCCGCGACAGGTGCGTGGCGCAGATCGCGGCCATGGCCAGGAATTCCAGCGCGAAATCGCGGTCGGAGACGCTGTCCAGCGAATTGCGCATCGGCTCGCGGAAGCCAAGCGCCTTGGCGGTCGCATGACGGTCGATCGGAAAGCTGGTGCCGGCGAGGGCGGCCGCACCCAGCGGGCTCTCGTCCATCCGTTCGATGGCGTCCCGGACGCGCGAGAGGTCGCGCGAAAACATCTCGACATAGGCCATGCAATGGTGGCCGAAAGTCACCGGCTGGGCTGCCTGCATATGGGTGAAGCCCGGCATCACGGTTGCCGCATGTTCCTCGGCCCGTTCCAGCAGGGCCTGGATCAGCCCCTTCAGGGCTTCGGCGACGCGAAAGCACTCGTCCTTGACCCAGAGCCTCAGATCGACAGCCACCTGGTCGTTGCGCGAGCGGGCGGTGTGAAGCCGGCCGGCAGAAGGACCGATCAGGTCGGCGAGGCGGGCCTCGACATTCATGTGGATGTCTTCCAGCTTCGTCGAAAACTCGAAGCTGCCGGCTTCGATCTCTTTCAGGATCGTGTTCAGCCCGTGCGCGATTTTTTCTTGATCGGCCGCCGAAATAATGCCCGTTTGCGCCAGCATCTCGCTATGGGCGATCGAGCCTCTTATGTCCTGGGCATAGAGTTTGCGGTCGAACGAGATCGACGCGTTGATGGCTTCCATGATCGCGGCCGGACCCGAGGCAAATCGTCCGCCCCACATCTGGTTGCTGGTCTTCTTGTCGCTCATGGCTATAACCCGTGCTTCGGAGCAGTTTTGAGAAAATGGCAGACGGAAACAGATTTTTCCCGGCCCCGCGCCTGATCCTCGCCGCTTTGGTGGCGGGAGCGCTGGCCGGCGCGGTCGCGGTATATGTCAGCGAGAGCCGGTCTGGCAACAACGCACCGGCCCAGACGGCCGCCGGCGAGAGCAAGGACGATGTCGCTTGCACCGCCAAGGGCGAGCGCGCCAAGAAGGTCGCGGCCGCGGCCACCGGTGAGGTCGCGGCGCTTTTGCCGGCCGACCCGCCGCAGTCGATGCGGAGCCTCGCCTTCAACGGTCCGGACGGCAAGCCGATGACGATCGCCGATCATACCGGCAAGACGGTGCTGCTCAATCTCTGGGCGACATGGTGCGCGCCATGCCGTGCCGAAATGCCGGCGCTCGATGCGCTGCAGAAGGAGAAAGGCAGCGACGCCTTTCAGGTCGTCGCCGTCAATGTCGATGCCGGCGACGACGTGAAGCCCAAGAAGTTTCTCGCCGATACCGGTGTGCACACGCTCGGCTACTACCGGGATTCGACGATGACGCTGTTCAACGAGCTCAAGACGCGCGGGCTGGCGCTCGGTCTTCCCGTCACCATGCTCATCGACGGCGAGGGCTGCCTGATCGCCCATATGAACGGCCCGGCCGAATGGTCGGGGCCGGACGCCAAGCGGCTGGTCGAGACGGCGCTCGGATCGTAAACCCAAGCAAATGCAGGACACGCAAATGCAGGAAAAGCGCGTAGCGCTTTCCCCAGGCTAGGCCGAGCGCACCTTTGGCTTGAGCAGTACGACGCCGCCATCCTGGCGGCCGGCACGCACCGGAGCGGGCTTGCCGTGGCCGGTCAGGTCGTCGAACGCTTCGATCGGCGCAGGCTTGCCGAGGTAGTAGCCCTGGCCGATCTCACAAGCCTCGGCGTCCAGGAACTTCAACTCGCCAAGCGTCTCGACGCCTTCGGCCAGAACCGGCAGGCCAAGGCCGCGCCCCAGCCCAAGCACCGCGCGCACGATCGCCGCGACCTGGCCGTTCGTGTCGACCGCCTTGATGAAGGAGGCGTCGATCTTGATCTTGTCGAAGGGAAAGGCGCGCAGGTTGGAGAGGGAGGAATAGCCGGTCCCGAAATCATCCATGGCCACGCGCACGCCGAGCGACTTGACCTGGCGCAAGGTTGCCAGCGCACGCGGCATGTCCTTCACCAGCGCGGTCTCGGTGATCTCGAGTTCCAGCCTGGTCGGGGCAAGGCCTGTCTTCATCAAGGTCTCGTGGACCTTGCGGCTGAAATTGGGATTGTGGAGCTGGACCGCGGAGACGTTGACGGCGACCGTCAGCGGGTTTTCCCAGCGCGCGGCTTCCTCGCAGGCCGCTTCGAGCACCCAATCGCCGATCTGGCCGATCGCACCGCTGTCCTCGGCCACCGGGATGAAAATGGCCGGGGAAACCTCGCCGCGCTCAGGATGGCGCCAGCGGATCAGGGCCTCGAAGCCAACCATCCTGCCGCTGCTGATCTCCTTCTGCGGCTGGTAGACGAGGTAGAATTCACCGCGCACGACGGCCTGGCGCAATTCATGTTCCATCACGCGCTTGTCGCGGGCCTCGGCGCCCATCGAGGCCTCGAAATAGCGATAGGTGTCCCTGCCTTCGGTCTTGGCCCGGTAGAGTGCCGTATCGGCATGGCTGATCAGGCTCGTCTGGTCTTCGGCATCGAGCGGATAGACCGCGATGCCGATGCTGGCCGAGACCAGACCGCCGCCGACAGCTGCCCGGTTTTCCTCGCGCATGGCGGCAAGCACCGCATTGGCGATGCGGCCCGCCGCCTGCGGGTCCGGGAGGTTGGGGGCGATGATGGCGAATTCGTCGCCGCCCAGGCGTGCAAGCATCTGGCCGTGGCGCAAAACACCGGACGCGCAGCTTGCCACCTTCTGCAACATGGCATCGCCCGCGCCGTGGCCGTAGAGGTCGTTCACCTCCTTGAAGCGATCGAGGTCGAGCAAAAGAAGCGCAAGATGCCGGCCTTTGACGCCTGCGTCGGCTTTTGCGACCCGGTTCATGGACGCGATTTCCGCGTCGAGACGGCTGGAGAAGGAGCGGCGATTGGCAAGTCCTGTCAGCGGATCGAAATGGGCAAGGCGAAGGATTTCCTCTTCGGCCTTCCTGCGTTCGCGTATATCGCGCACGGCGATGACGTTGTGCGGCTTGCCGCAATAGTCGATGCTCCTGGCGATCAATTCGACGGGAATTCTGGTCCCATCGCGGCCCCTCAGCTCCGCCTCCCGCGGCTGGCCCTCCAGACTGGTCGCGTCGAATGCGGCGCGTTCGTCGAAAAGTTCGCCCAGTTCCATACCGTTCAGCGTCGTTGCCGGCGTGCCGGTCAGCTTGCCCATGCTGTCATTGGCGCTGACGATGCGGCTGCCGTCGCAGACGATCAGGCCTTCCACGGCCGCATTGGCCAGGCCGTGCATGCGGTCGACCTCGAGTTTCTGGCGCCGGAAGCGCAGATCGATCCACAGCGCCGATGCCGACAGCACCAGGATCACCAGCGTGGCGGCCGCGGCCGCGAAAGCCTGCGACGTCGGCTCGATCGTGTATTCGGATATGACGATAGAGGAATCGGGAAAGATCGAGACGGCGCCCATGCCGATGAAATGCAAGGTGCAGATCGCCAGTGTCAGCAGTACGGCGCCGGCCGATGTGGCCAACAGGGAAGGGCGGCGCAGAACGACGTGCAGCGCCATTGCCGCAAGCGTCGCGCCGGCCAGCAAGGACACTGCGACAAGCAGCAGGTTCCATTCGATCCGGCCCTGGACCTCGAACGCCGCCATGCCGACATAGTGCATGGCTGCGATGCCGCCACCCAGAACGGCGCCGCCGACGAGATGGTAATCGATCTCGTCCCGCAAGGTGGCGATCCACATGCCAGCCGCCGTCAGTGCGACCGAGGCGGCGAGCGAGAGCACGGAAAGTCCCGGATCGTAGGCGCTGGGGATGCCCGGGGTGAAGGCAAGCATGGCAATGAAATGCGTGGCCCAGATGCCGAACCCGGTCGACGTCGCCGATATCATCAGCCAGACCAACCGGTGGCGGTCCGTCGAGCGGCTGATGTGGTGAAGCAGGTTCACAGCAGAAAAACAGGAAATCCCGCAAATCAGCGCGGCGAGTACGACCAGTCTCAAATCGTGCTGGTTCACGATGCAATTATAGACAGTCAACACCTTATTTCCCCCTAGCCCATAGGAAATAAAAAAGGAAATATGACTGATTAAGGCTTGGCCGTTGAAGGATCGATAAAGCCGCCTGCAACCATAGCGTGCCCTCCTGGGGCAGAATGGCCGCTGGCTTTGAGTGCCGGGAGGGGCTGGCCGCGAGGCGGCGCGTGAGACCCGTGCCGCGGATATATGGCGCAGTCGCGAGGGCCGCCGCGCATCGCCTGCCTGTCGGCGATGGGCATGTGCGTCAGCTGCCGCATCAGCGTTTCATCGTCCTT
Organism: Mesorhizobium sp. BH1-1-4; assembly: GCF_020165665.1. NCBI lineage: Bacteria > Pseudomonadati > Pseudomonadota > Alphaproteobacteria > Hyphomicrobiales > Phyllobacteriaceae > Mesorhizobium > Mesorhizobium sp. BH1-1-4. The sequence continues at coordinate 22,950 of NZ_JAIUIN010000017.1, read as the reverse complement.
TAGCCGGATAACCATGACGACCTTTACGTCCTTGACAGCCGCCCTAGCTACCTAAGGCGCCGGCGTGACGTTTTCATGCCGGGGCCACCGCCGAGGGGCAGGAAAGACCAACTGGCAGAAGGCCCGGGAGGCCACAACAGAACTGTCACATACCTTCTCTAAGAGAGCGGGCAAGGACTTGCGCAAGACCCTTGTCAACAGTCATTCAAGAGGGAAGAAACCATGACGATCATCAAGCGGGGCCTCGCTGCCCTTGCCGCAGGCGCGCTCAACACCGCGCTGGCAATTCCTGCCTTCGCGGAGCCGGTAAAATTCGATTTCTGGTTCGGCCTTTCGGGCGACCTCGCCCGCGTCGTCGACACGCTGTGCAAGAACTTCAACGCCTCGCAGAAGGACTATGAAGTCGTCTGCACCAGCCAGGGCAATTACGATGCCACGCTGCAGAACACCATCGCCGCCTTTCGCGCCGGCAAACAGCCCGCCGTCGTCCAGGTCTATGACGTCGGCACCGCCACAATGATGCTGTCGGGCGCCTACAAGCCCGCCGACAAGCTGATGGAAGAAAACGGCTACAAGATCGACTACGCCGACTATTTCCCCGGCATTGCCCGTTACTACGCGACCTCGAAGGGCGAGATGCTGTCCTTCCCGTTCAATTCCTCGACCCCGCTGATGTACTGGAACAAGGACGCCTTCGCCAAGATCGGCAAGACCGAGGCGCCGAAGACCTGGGAAGATGTCGGCGCCGACCTCAAGGCGTTGAAGGACGCCGGCTACGAGTGCCCGATGGCGATCAACATCTCCGCCAACGAAAGCTGGCAGATCATGGAGCAGTTCTCGGCCATCCACAACCAGCCGATCGCGACCAAGAACAACGGCTATGACGGCCTCGACGCGCGTCTGGAAGTCAACAAGACCAAATTCGTCCAGTACGTCACCGACCTGAAGAAGTGGTATGATTCCGGCCTGATCAAGATCAAGTCCAAGGATCTCGGCCAAGACATGGTCCAGGCCTTCGCGACCGGCACCTGCCAGGTGATCATGACCTCGGTCGGCGATCACGGCACGGTCGGCAAGACGCAGAAGGAAGGCATGAACTGGGATGTCGCCGAACTTCCGGTCTATGCCGGAACCGAGCGCAAGAACTCGCTCGTCGGTGGCGCTTCCCTGTGGGTGCTCTCGGGCAAGTCGGACGCCGAATACAAGGGCGCGGCCGCGTTCCTCAACTTCATCCACGACCCCAAGACGGCTTTGTTCTGGTCGACCAACACCGGTTACATCCCGGTCACCAAGTCGGGCTTCGAATACCTGAAGTCCCAGGGTTTCTACGACAAGGCTCCCTATAAGGGCCGCGAAACCGCGATCGCCAGCCTGACCGCGTCCGAGCCGACCGAAATCACCCGCGGCGTGCGCCTGGGCAACTTCACCCAGATCCGCGCCGAGTTCGGCACGCAGATGCAGGCGATCTTCGCCAACAAGGTCAGCGTCCAGGAAGGCCTCGACACGCTGGTCAAGAATGGCGACGCCATCCTGGACCGCTTCCAGCAGACCTATCCGGGCAAGACGCTGCCCTGATCGCGAAGCTTATACCGAGGCCGCCCGGCGAGATTCGACGGGCGGCCGTTTCATGTATTAATCTCATCTTGCTCTAGGCTGGCCGTTCCGCGGCCTCGGCGGACCGATGGAAAAACGCGTTACCTTCAGCAGATCGACGATCGGTATCCTGTTCGCGGTGCCGCAGTTGCTGCTGATCTTCACCTTCTTCTACTGGCCGGCCGGCCAGGCGGTGTACTGGTCGCTGACGCTGCAGCAACCCTGGGGCGGCGGCAACATCTGGGTCGGTCTCGACAATTTCCGCTCGATTCTGTCCAACGCCGACTACTGGAACTCGATCACAGCCAGCCTGATTTTCGCGGCCATCAGCACCGGCCTGGCGATGTTCATCGCGCTGGTGCTAGCCGCCCTGACCGATCGGCAGCTTGCCGGCTCGTGGCTGTATCGCGTGGTGCTTATCTGGCCTTATGGCATCGCCGCTCCGGCGCTGGCGCTGGCGTTTCGTTTTATCCTGGCGCCGGAAGCCGGCTTCATGGCCGTCGTCAACCGCGTCTGGCCCGGCTTCTGGGATCCAGGCCTCGACGGCGCAGATGCAATGGCCTCGATCATCGTTGCCTTCTCCTGGAAATATGTCGGCTACAACTTCATCTTCTTCCTCGCCGCCTTCCAGGCCATCCCGCGCTCATTGATGGAGGCGGCGGCGATGGACGGCTCCGGTGTCCTCAGGCGGTTCTGGGATATCCAGTTCCCGCTGATCACGCCGACGATCTTCTTCCTGCTCGTCATCAACATCACCGAGAGCTTCCAGGACTCCTTCGGCATCGTCGACATCATGACATCAGGCGGACCCGCGAATGCGACCAATCTGATGGTGTACAAGATCTACTCCGACGGGTTCAAAGGCCTCGACTATTCGGGCGCGGCCGCACAGAGCATCATCCTGATGGTACTCATCGTCGCCCTCACCATCGTCCAGTTCCGCTTCATCGAGCGGCGCGTGCATTACAGGTGAGATTGACATGGTCGAGCGCACCCCGTTCCTCAACTTCTTCACCCATCTGATCCTGTTCGCCGGCTTCGTTTTCTGTGTCGCGCCCTTCGCCATCGTGGCGATCGCCGCGTCGCACAATCTCAAGGACGTCAACGATGTGCCGATGTCGCTGTTGCCGGGCAGTGACTTCGGGGTCAACATCAAGACGGCCTGGGTGACGGCCGATCTCGGTCCCAAGCTGCTCAACAGCTTCATCATGGCGTTCGGCGTCGCGGCGGGGAAAGTGATCATCTCGGCGCTCACCGCCTTCTCGCTCGTGTACTTCCGCTATCCTGGCCGCATGCTGATCTTCTGGCTGATCTTCATCACCCTGATGCTGCCGCTCGAAGTGCGCATCGTGCCGACCTACGCGGTGGTTGCCAACGTGCTCGAGCCCTATCAAACGATTCTGGACCTGACCGGGCTTTCCTGGCTGATCGAGAAAGTATCGGGGGTGCGGGTCTCGATGAGCCTGGGGCTGCTCAATTCCTATAGCGGCCTGATCCTGCCGCTTGTCGCCACCGCCACCGGAACCTTCCTCTATCGCCAGTTCTTCCTGACCGTGCCGGACGAATTGACCGAGGCCGCGCGCATGGACGGTGCCGGCCCGCTGCGGTTCTTCATCGACGTGCTGCTGCCGCTGTCGCGCAACAACATGGCCGCGCTCGGAACCATCATGTTCCTATGGGCCTGGAACCAATATCTGTGGCCGCTGCTGATCACCACCGACCAGTCGCATGCGATGGCGGTGACCGAGCTCAAGCAACTGATCCCCAATGTCGGTGGCGCTCCGGAATGGCACATTGCCATGGCCGGAACGCTCATCATCATGGTGCCGCCGATGATTGTCGTGGTCTTGATGCAGCGCTGGTTCGTGCGCGGCCTGATCGCCACCGAGAAATAGCAGGGAGACAGAAAAAATGGCCTCCATAACAATACGCGGCGTCAAGAAGAACTACGCCAAGACGCAGGTCGTGCATGGTGTCGATCTCGACTTCGCCTCGGGCGAATTCGTCGTCATCCTGGGGCCGTCCGGCTGCGGCAAGTCCACCTTGCTGCGCATGATCGCCGGGCTGGAGGAGATTTCCGACGGCACGATCGCCATCGACGGCACCGTCGTCAACAAGCTCGAGCCGCGCGAGCGCGGCTGCGCCATGGTGTTCCAGAACTACGCGCTCTATCCGCATATGAGCGTGGCGCAGAACATCGGCTATTCACTGAAGGTATCAGGCGTACCCTCGGCGGAGCGCAACCAGCGCATCCAGGCGGTGGCCCGCACGCTGGAGCTCGAGCATCTGCTCGACCGCAAGCCGATGGCGCTTTCCGGTGGCCAGCGGCAGCGCGTCGCCATGGGCCGCGCCATGATCCGCGAGCCGAAAGTCTTCCTGTTCGACGAGCCGCTGTCCAATCTCGACGCCAAGCTGCGCGTGCAGATGCGCTCGGAGATCCGCAAGCTGCATCGCCGGCTGAACGCAACCTCCGTCTTCGTCACCCATGACCAGGTCGAGGCGATGACGCTCGCCGACCGGCTGGTGGTGATGAATGGCGGACGCGTCGAACAAGTCGGCACGCCAGGCGAGATCTACACCCGCCCGGCCAGCCGCTTCGTCGCCACCTTCGTCGGCGCGCCGGCGATGAACATCCTTGAAGGCACTGTCGAACTCGACGGGCTGTCGCTGCTCGGCGGCAGCCGGCGCCTGGCGATGGCTCGTGCCGGCCTGCCGGTCGGCACCAAGGTTGCGATGGGCATCAGGCCGGAAGCCGTCCGGCTGGTGGCACCGGGAACGCCGGGCGCGCTCGATGCCTCTGTCGATCTGGTCGAGGAACTGGGCGCGGGGCGGGTGATCTATGTCGACCTCGACGGCGCGCCGTTCTCGGTGATGACCTCGGAGGCCGTGCACCCCGAGCCGGGCAGCACCGTCGGCCTGAAGATCTCGCCAGACGACATGCACTTCTTCTCGTCGGAGACGGGTACCCGTCTCGATGTGTTCAAGGCTTCAATGCCCGAGCCGGCGCTTTGATTTTCTAGCTAGCCTCGTTGAGCAGTGGCCGCTCTACGCGGCCGAATCCGAAAAACGCGTCTCGCCATCGCAGGCCGGGTGCGGCACCGTCAGATATTCAGGCGAAGACGTGCGCCTTGCCCGACACGGTCAGCCGCACGATTTCGCCGACAGCCGGCGCGTCCATGCCGGATTTGCGCAGGATCAGCGGCGTGCCGCCGATCGCGGCGGCGTCCGGCGGATCGGCATTGTTCAGAAGCCGCACCGCGATCGTGCATGTCGAGCCGGCGAATTCGCATTCCGTTACCTCGCCGAACAACATGTCGGGCGTGCCGGACATGCCCTCGCGCGAGGTGCGTTTGAGCCCGATCTGCTCCGGCCGCAGCATGATGCGGGCGATATCGCGGCTGTCGGCCGTGTCGACGGCGATGCGGCCGAGCGGCGAGTTGGCGAAGCCGCCCGAAATGCTCGCCGGCAGGATGATGGCATCGCCGAGGAATTCGGCGATCATCCTGTCCTTTGGCTTGAGATAAAGTTCGCGCGGCGTGCCGACCTGGGAAAATCTTCCATCGCGCATCACCGCCACCTGGCTGGCGAAGGACAATGCCTCGGCCTGGTCGTGCGTCACCAGGATGGTGGTGATGCCGGCCGCCTCCAGAAGTTCGGCCACAGCCTTGCGCATCGAGGCGCGCAGGCCGGTGTCGAGAGCCGAGAATGGCTCGTCAAGCAGCATCAGCCTGGGCTTCATCGCCATGGCACGGGCCAGTGCCACGCGCTGCTGCTGGCCGCCGGACAGTTCGTGCGGACGACGTTTCAGGATCGCCTTGTCCAGGCCCACGATATAGGCGAGTTCGACGATGCGCTCGGCGCGCTTGTCGTCGTTCCGTCCCATGCCGAAGCCGATATTGTCCGAGATGGTCAGATGCGGGAACAGGGCGCCGTCCTGCGCCACCACGCCGATGCCGCGGCGATGCGCCGGGACAGCGGCGCCGCCATTGGCCAGCACCTGCCCGTCGAGCACGATGCGGCCCTGGTCCGGCGCCTCGAAGCCGGCGATCAGCCGCAGCAAGGTCGTCTTGCCGCAGCCGGAAGGTCCAACGATGGCCGTGCGGCTGCCGCTGGCGACGTTCAGGTCGACGCCGGCAAGGGCCGCGACCGGGCCATAATGCTTGTGCAGATTGCCGAGTTCCAAAAAGCTCATCGTCCGGCCATCCGCTTCGACTGGACATAGAGCAGCCAGGTCAGGGGCAGCGACATCGCCACCATGATGAAGGCGTAAGGGGCCGCCGAGGCATAATCGATCTCGCCGCTGTAGGACCAGAATGCCATGGCCAGCGTGCGGGTGCCGTTCGGCGCCAGCATCTGGGTCGCGGTCAATTCGTTCATGATGCCCAGCGCCACCAGCGCCATGCCGGCCGCCGCGCCCGGCGCCGAGAGGCGGATTGTCGTTGACCACAGCGCGTTGAGGGGATGCCGGCCGAGGCTCGACGCGGCGCGTTCGAGTTCGACCGGTGCCTGGGCGATGGACGCGCGCAGGCTGACCAGGGCACGCGGCAGGAACATCAGCGCATAAGCGACAAGGATGGTGAACAGGGTCTGGTAGAGCGGCAGCGCGATGCGCACGGTGATGGTGACCAGTGCCAGCGCGATGACGACACCCGGCAGCGAGCCGACGATATAGTTGCAGCCCTCGAGCAGGCGCTGCAACGGTCCGGGCGCGCGGATCGAGATCCAGGCCATCGGCATCGCCGCGACGGTGGCAAGCAGCGCCCCGGCGAGCGACAGGAACAGCGTCTGGCCTAGCGCCAGTCCGATTTCGTCGAAGCGCCAGACATCGGCGCCGCCGGCGGCGAGCCAGCGTCCGATGATCACGAATGGAACGCCAAGCGCCAGCAACGTGGTGACGACAAGCAACAGCAGGCTGGGCAGGGTGGCGCGGCCGAGGCTGATCCGCCGCTGATACCGCGCGGCGCCTGAGCCGACGCGGGCATAACGCTCCTCGCCGCGCACCAGCACTTCGAGGCCGAGAAGAACGAAGCAGCATGTCACCAGCACGCCGGCCAGCATGTTGGCGGCCGGGCCGTTGAAGGTCGACTGGAACTGGTCGACGATCGCGGTCGTGAAGGTGTCGAAGCGGATGAAGACGTAGAGACCATATTCGGCCAGCAGGTGCAGTCCGACCAGCAACGAGCCGCCGCATATCGCTAGCCTGAGCTGCGGCAACACGACACGCCAGAACACGCGCCAGGGTCCAAGACCAAGGGCGGCCGCGGCATCCTCGAGAGCTGGATCGAGACGGCGAAGTGCCGCCGAAACCGGCAGATAGAGAAAAGGAAAATAGGCAATGACGGAGACCAGTACGCCGGCCCAGAGGCCGTGCAGCCCCGGCACCAGGGTGATCCAGGCATAGGAATGCACGAAAGCCGGAATGGCGAGCGGCGCCACGCAGAGCCAGGCCCAGAGCCGGGCACCGGGCAGGTCGCTGCGCTCGGTCAGCCAGGCCAGCGTCACCGACAAGGTGATTGCGATGGGGACGGAAAGCAGCACCAGCAGTCCGGTGTTGACCAGGAGTTCGCCGACGCGCGGCCGGAAGACAAGGGCCGAGACGGTCTCCCAGCCGGTCTGCACCGCGATCCAGATGATGAAGGCGAGCGGCACCAGGGCGAGCAGAGAGACTGACATGGCCGCGATGACAATCCACGGCGCGACCCGACGATGCGCCCGACGGCGTATTTTCGGCGACAGGTCCGTGCGCGCAAAGTCTACCGCGGACTGCATCACACGAGACGCCAGGCCGTTGCTGCCGCCGCGGCGGCAATCGAGCGGCCGCGATCGCGGCCGGACAGGGAGCATGTCGTCATCGACAGGTCTCAAAAACAAAACGCTCCCGCGGGATTACCGCGGGAGCACGGTCGGTGTCCTTATTAGGACGAAAGCCAACTAAAGCAAGCCAGCTGCCGTCATCAGGTCGGTGACCTTCTTGGAGTTCAGCGTCGCGGCGTCAACCTTCGGCGCCTGCAGATCGGCCAGCGGCACCAGCTTCGAATTGGACTGCGCATCCTTGCCGACCGCGTATTCGAAGGAGGTTCCGTCCTTCAGCACGTCCTGGCCACCCTTGGCGGTCACCCATTTCAGGAAAGCCTGGGCCTCCTTCTGATGCTTGCTCGAGGCGAGCACGCCACCGCCGGAGACCGATACGAAGGCGCCCGGATCCTGGTTCTTGAAATAATGCAGCGCCACGTTCTTGGAGTTCTCGCCGGTCTTGGCCTGATCGCCGAAATAGTAATAGTGGTAGATCACGCCGCCCTCGATCTCGCCGGCATTGACCGCCTTCATGACGGTGCTGTTGCCCTTGTAGGCGGTGAAGTTTTCCTTCATCGCCTTCAACCAGTCGGCCGTGGCGGCCTCGCCCTTGAGCTGCAGCAGGGCGCTGACGATCGCCTGGAAATCGGCGCCCGAAGGCGAGGCGGCCCAGCGGCCCTTCCAGCTCGGATCGGCAAGGTCGAGCAGCGACTTGGGCAACTGGTCTTCCTTCAACTTGTCCTTGTTGTAGGCAAAGACGGTGCTGCGCGCGGCCACGCCCACCCACTTGCCGCTCGACGGCTGGTAGTCCTGCGGAACCTGGGCCAGCGTCCCGGCATCGACCGGCGCGAACAGGCCCGCGGCTTCGACCAGCGCCATGGCCGGCGAATTCTCGGTCAGGAAGACGTCGGCGGGCGAGGAGGCGCCTTCCGCGACGATCTGGTTGGAGAAGTCGCTGTCGCCGCCATTGCGCAAGGTGACCTTGATGCCGGTTTCTTTGGTGAACCCCTCGGCCCATTCCTTGGCCAGGCTTTCATGCTGGGCGTTATAGACGATAATGCCGGCATCTTCGGCCGTCGCCGGACCGGCGGCGAGGCTGATTGCAAGCGCCGCTACGCTGGCCAGGGCAAGAAAAGGGGATTTCATAAGGGACTCCTCGGGTTGCCCGCACTGCGGGTGCGTCCGAGTAGCAATTCATGAATGGGTTAGTCAAGATTGAAAGGTGCTCGACTCCATCACGGTTTCGCGTGTCGGACGCCGATGGCATCGCCCGATATGGGGACCAGAGGATCCGTCAGGGAATTTCGTGGCCCATCCCGAAAACTTTCGTGATTTGCCCGTAGATTGGCTTGGACATTATTTCGCCGGCCACGTAACAAATCAGTGCCGAGGCGCGAAGATCGGGGGAGTGAACTCTTGTGAGCGGCAAGGACGAGGCCGAGCTTTCCCGGCTGATGCGGGCCGCGATCGCGGGAGATGAAAAGGCCTATGCCGATTTTCTCCACCGGATTGCCGCGCTGATCCGCGGCTTTGTCCGGCGCAAGATCGTGCAGGGCGGAGTCGATCCCGAGGATGTCGTGCAGGAAACCTTGCTGGCCATTCATGTGAAACGACATACCTGGCGCCAGGACGCGCCGGTGTTGCCCTGGGTCTATGCGATTGCCCGTTTCAAGCTGATCGACGCATTCCGGCGGCGCGGACGGCGCATCGAGATCGATGTCGACGACATCGCCGAGACTTTCGCCGAGCCGGAGACCGAGACGGTCAGCGAGCGCGACGTCAACCGGGCGCTCGACACCTTGCCGCCGGCGCAGCGTTCGGTGGTCTCGGCCATATCGGTCGAGGGCCACTCGATCGGGGAGACGGCGGCCAAGTTCGGCATCAGCGAAACAGCGGTGCGGGTGTCGCTGCACCGCGGACTTGCCGCGATAGCCAAGCGGTTTGGACGGCAGTGACATGAGAACCGAAGATCTCATCAAGGCACTCGACGCCGATATCAGCAGCAAGGCGATGCCGCTGCGTTCGGCCTGGTGGCTGGCGGCTGGTATGGCCGTTGTGGTCGCTGCCGCGGTCTTCTGGATGACCATCGGTCCGCGCCCCGATTTCATGGCGGCCGCGCATACGATGCGCTTCCTCGCAAAGTTCGTTTTCACCATAGTGCTCGCCGCCAGCGCCTTCGCTTTTATACGCGTCCTGTCGACGCCTGGCGCCTCGACGGCGCGGGCCTTGGCCTGGATGGCCGCGGCGCCCCTGCTGGTGGCTGTTGCGGTGGCTCTTGAGCTGTTCATGGTGCCGCAGGCGCTGTGGGGCACGCGCATGGTCGGCTCCAACATGATGATCTGCATGGGGTTCATCCCGCTGATCGGCATCGGCCCGCTGGCCATCTTCCTGTGGATGCTGCGTTATGGCGCGCCGACACGGCCGGTGCTTGCCGGCACGGTCGCCGGGCTGCTTGCCGGCGGGCTGGCGGCGACTTTCTATGCCGCGCACTGCTTCGACGACTCGCCGCTTTTCGTTGCCACCTGGTACACGATCGCCATCGCGGCACTCGCTGTGCTTGGCGCGCTCGGCGGGCGGTTTTTCGTGCGCTGGTAGCGCTAGCCGGGATCGCACGCCGTGCACACTGATCCTTAATCATGCCGGCAATTGTTTGCCGGTTTCCCATATCGCCGGTACCTCGAGCGCAACCTTTCCTTAAAATCGATCCTTCAGGGTTTTAACGGGAAAAAGCGATTGCCCACGGGGGTGGCATAAATCGTGAGATTACGAGCACTCATCAGGCCTCACAGACATGCGGCGCTGGCCTTGGCCGTGGCCGGTCTTGCCGTAGCGGCGGCCTCGGTCATGTTGCCGAGGCTGGACTTTGGCGCCGAGGCGCTCAAGCTCTGCCTTCAGGTGTCGTCCGCATTGACAGCCGGCGTGCTCGTGCTCGCGGCCCTGTTCATCGCGCGCATCCCCGGCGACCGCCGGCTGGTTGCCGAGAGCGAGCAGCGGTTCCGCCGGGTCATGGAGGACTCGGCCATCGGCATCGCCATCGTCAGCCTCGACGGGCGTATACTGCAGACAAACCCGGCGTTCGCCGCCATGCTCGGCTACAGCCGCGAGGAGATAGAGGCGCTGACCTTCTTCCAGATCACGTATCCCGACGATCTGGAGATCGGACGCGAAACGATGGCCGGCCTGAAGGCCGGCACCGTCGATGCTTTCCATTTCGAGAAGCGTTATCTCAAAAAGGACGGTACACCCGTCTGGGCCCAACTTGCCGGCTCCGTCATTCGCGATGAGAAGAACGGACGCCCGCTCTATCTCGTCTCGCAGATCGAGGATATCGACGCGCGCAAGCAGGCCGAGGCACGCATCGCCGAGGCCGAAACGCGTTGGAATTTCGCGCTGGCCGGCGCCGGTCAGGGTGTCTGGGACCTCGACATACGCAAGGGAGGCACCACCTATTCCTCCACCTGGGTCAAGATGCTCGGTTTCGAGGACGGCGAGCTGGATGGCGACCCCGACCGCTGGCTGACGATGATCCATCCGGACGACCGCGCCGCCGTCGCGGAGGCCGATCGCGCCCATCTCGAGGGCGAGACGGAATTCTTCGAGGCCGAGTTCAGGATGCGCCACAAGGATGGCCGCTGGATCTGGATCCTCGACCGCGGCAAGGCCATCGAGCGTGACGCGGATGGGCAGCTGATCAGAGCGATCGGCAGCTTGACCGACATCACCCGACGCAAGCAGGCCGAAGAACGGCTCACCGTCTCGGCGGCGCTGCTGGCCGACGAGAAGGAGCGGCTGAAGGTGACGCTGCAATCGATCGGCGACGCCGTCATCTGCACCGATGCCGCGAACCGCGTCACCTTCATGAATCCGGTGGCCGAGAAGCTGACCGGCGTTTGTGGCGACGAGGCACTCGGCAAGACGCTCGGTCATGTCTATTGGGCTGTCGACGAGGAGACGGGGCAGCGCATAGGCGTGGCGCGCGCATCGATCGGCGCCGGGGCGCCCTCCGACCAGAACAGCCGTGCGGTGCTGATCCGGCGCGACGACACGCGCTGCAGCATCCGCCAGGTGGTGTCGCCGATCGTGAACGAGCGCGGCGAATTCTGCGGCCTGGTCATCGTGTTTCAGGACTTCACCGATGCGCGCGCCCTGCAGCGGCAGCTCGCCCATGCCGCCGCGCATGACGCGCTGACCGGGCTGGCCAATCGTTCGAGCTTCATCCGCATCATGGAGGACCTTGTCGGCCAGGCGCGCAAGGACGGCACGACGGCAGGCGGCGGCCATCAGTTCATGTTCATCGACCTCGACCATTTCAAGCTGGTCAACGACACGGGCGGCCACGCCGCCGGAGATGCCTTGCTGAAGCGGGTCGCCGAGGCCGTGCGCGGCGTACTTGGTCCCGAAGACATCGTCGCGCGTCTGGGCGGCGACGAATTCGCGGTCATCCTGAAGTCCGGCTCGACGGCCGGCGCCGGGATCGCGGCACGCTCCATCATCGATGCGATAGCCGGCCTGAACTTCACCTGGGATGGCCGGACGCACGTGATCGGCGCCAGTATCGGACTGGCGGCGATCAATGCCGATTGCGGCGAAGCCGACGAGATCATCGCAAGGGCCGACACCGCCTGCTATGCGGCCAAGGCCGCCGGCCGCGGATGCGTTTGCGTGGCGCCGGCCGGCAGGATCGCCGACGACCGGTCAGAGCCACCGGAGCCGCTCGCGGCGGCCTCGTGAGGGCAATCACGTCAGCACGGTTCATCGGCTGACGGAAACGCCGAACCCTGTGCCGTGACCCCGTCAGCGCGTTGGAACGGGGTGTTCGCCGCGATAATCGTAGAAGCCGCGCCCGGTCTTGCGGCCGAGCCAGCCGGCCTCGACATATTTGACCAGCAGCGGGCAGGGACGGTACTTCGAATCCGACAGGCCGTCATGCAGCACCTGCATGATCGACAGGCAGGTGTCGAGGCCGATGAAATCGGCAAGCTGCAGCGGCCCCATCGGATGGTTGGCGCCAAGCCGCATGGCGGTGTCGATGGCATCCACCGAGCCGACCCCCTCATAGAGGGTGTAGATCGCCTCGTTGATCATCGGCAGCAGGATGCGGTTGACGATGAAGGCCGGGAAATCCTCCGAGACCGTGATCGTCTTGTCGAGCTGCTTCACATAGGTCTTGGCGGCTTCGAAGGTCTGATCCTCGGTGGCGATGCCGCGTACCAGCTCGACCAGCTTCATCACCGGCACCGGGTTCATGAAATGTATGCCGATGAAACGCTCCGGCCGGTCGGTCTGCGCGGCGAGCCGCGTGATCGAGATCGACGAGGTGTTGGTTGCCAGTATGGCTTCGGGATTGAGCTGCGGACAGAGCTGCGCGTAGATCTTGCGCTTGACGGTCTCGTCCTCGGTCGCCGCCTCGATCACCAGATCGGCGCCTGCCAGATCGGCCATCGTGGGCGCGGAGGCAATGCGTGCCATCGCCTGGTTGCGCAGCTTCTCGTCGAGCTTGCCGGACCCCACCTGACGGGCCATGTTGCCGCTGATGGTGGCAATGCCCTTCTCGATGCGGTCGGGCGATATATCGTAGATCAGGACCTTGTAGCCCGAAAGCGCGGAGACGTGGGCGATGCCGCCGCCCATCTGGCCCGCACCAATGATGCCGATCGTCTCGATCTTGCTCATTACCCGATCCCGTCCGGAGCGTTTTTCGCTGGAAAAGCGAACCGCCCCATCTCTTTTGTTTTCCTGCAATTCCCGGCGCAAAAACCCCTGCGCACTGCTGCTGGAATTGCTTTAAGCCTTTTGTGGCCTGCTTATTGTGCGGTGCAAACTAAAAGGGCGGGGCGACTTCGTCTACCCCACCCCTCGCAATTTAATACGGTTTGCGCGGAAGCGTCAAAGCGCCTTCTGCAACTCCGGCAGGATGACGAAGAGATCGCCGACGAGACCGTAGTCGGCGACCTGGAAGATTGGTGCCTCCTCGTCCTTGTTGATGGCAACGATGACCTTGGAATCCTTCATGCCGGCAAGGTGCTGGATGGCGCCGGAAATGCCGACCGCGATGTAGAGATCGGGAGCGACGACCTTGCCGGTCTGGCCGACCTGCCAGTCGTTCGGCGCATAGCCGGCATCGACGGCGGCGCGCGAGGCGCCGACCGCGGCACCGAGCTTGTCGGCGACCGGCAGGATGACCTCCTGGAACTTTTCGGAAGAGCCAAGTGCACGGCCACCCGAAATGATGATCTTGGCCGAGGTCAGTTCGGGACGATCGGTCTCCGAGAGCTTGTTCTCGACGAAGGTGGACAGGCCAGGATTGGCCGCCGCCTGGACGGTCTCGACCGAGGCCGAGCCGCCCTCGGGCGCCGCCTGGAAGGAAGCCGTGCGCACGGTGATCACCTTCTTGGTGTCGGTCGACTGGACGGTCTGGATGGCGTTGCCGGCATAGATCGGGCGCTTGAAGGTGTCAGGCGACACCACTTCGATGATCTCGGAGACCTGCGCGACATCGAGCAGGGCCGCGACGCGCGGCGCGACGTTCTTGCCGGCTGATGTCGCCGGGGCGATGATGGTGTCGTAGGCGCCGGCCAGCGAGACGACCAGTGCCGCCGTCGGCTCGGCGAGACGCTCGGCCAGTTCGTCAGCCTCGGCGAGCAGCACCTTGCCGACGCCCTTCAGCTTGGCGGCGGCGTCGGCGGCGGCCTTGGCGCCCTTGCCGGCCACCAGCACATGAACGTCCGAGCCGATCTGCAGCGCCGCCGACAGCGCCTTGGCGGTCTGGTCGGAAAGGGTGGCGTTGTCGTGTTCGGCGATGAGGAGAATTGCCATATGTCTGTTCCTTTCCCGATCGCTTACAAGACGCCGGCTTCGTTCTTCAGCTTGTCGACCAGTTCGGCGACGCTCTTGACCTTGACTCCCGCCTTGCGGCCGCTCGGCTCCTCGGTCTTGATGACCTTCAGGCGCGGCTTGACGTCGGCGCCGTAGTCGGCGGGCGTCTTCTCGTCGAGCGGCTTCTTCTTGGCCTTCATGATGTTGGGCAGCGAGGCATAGCGCGGCTGGTTGAGGCGAAGGTCGGCGGTGACGATCACCGGCATCTTCAGGTCCACCGTCTGCAAGCCGCCGTCGACTTCGCGCGTCACCTTGGCATGGTCACCCTCGAGCACGACCTTGGACGCGAAGGTGCCCTGCGCCCAGCCAAGCAGCGCGGCCAGCATCTGGCCGGTCTGGTTCGAGTCGTCGTCGATCGCCTGCTTGCCGAGGATGACGAGGCCAGGCTGTTCGGCGTCGACGACGCCCTTCAGCACCTTGGCGACGCCCAGCGGCTCGGTCTGTTCATCGGTCTTGACCAGGATGGCCCGGTCGGCGCCCATGGCGAGCGCGGTGCGCAGGGTTTCCTGTGCCTGCTGCGGACCGATCGACACGACGATGATCTCTTCGGCCTTGCCGGCTTCCTTGATCCGGATCGCTTCCTCGACCGCGATCTCGTCGAACGGGTTCATCGCCATCTTGACGTTGGCCAACTCCACCGCCGAACCATCGGCCTTCACGCGCACCTTGACGTTCGCGTCGACAACCCGCTTCACGGGCACAAGGATCTTCATTTGCCTGTCACCTCTTCACGCTAGTTGGGCGCGCTATAGCAGCCTGCGCCCGCTCTGAGTTGTCGAAAGCCGACATTCCTGACTGAATTCCGGCCAGACGGAATTCTGGCAGGATGGAAATTCTGGCCTTTGCCCATCGTGGACCGCTCCTTAACAGCCTCGGGCTCGGACGGAGACGTTTCCGTAGTTGGGGCAACCCTTGACGTCAATACGCAGAAAGCGGCTCAAATCGGTTCAGTTTGGGCCAGAAGGGTTTCCTCGGCCCCAGCGCGTCGTGGTGGCCGACGGTTCGGACGCGGCTGGTTCAGCGGCAACCGGCTGCTGGTCCGGTGTGGGAGCCACGGTATCCTCGTCGGCGGGGGCAAATAGCGGCACGCCGCGGCTGCGCAGGACCAGCACCAGAATAGCGCCGGCGATGATGCCGCCGATGTGGCAGGCCCAGGAAATCTGGTCCTCGCCGCCGGCCGCGAACATGACGATCTGGAACGCCACCCACAGGATGAGCGGGATGAAGGCCGGAATGCGCAAGGGGATGCGGGCAAAGGCAAGGACCCACACCTTTACCCTGGGATAGAGAATGAGGTAGGCGACGACCACGCCGGCAATGGCGCCTGAGGCGCCGATCAGCGGAACTTGCGAATCCCAGGCGACGAGCCCCTGGAAGGCGGCACCGGCGATGGCGCACAGCAGATAGAAGATCAGGTAGCGGATGTGACCGAGCGCGTCCTCGACATTGTCGCCGAACACCCAAAGGAACAGCATGTTGCCGCCGAGATGGAAAATATCGGCATGCAGGAAGGAATAGGTGAGATAGCTCAGGCTCTCGGGGATGATGACAAAGCGGGGGTCGAGTTCGGCCGTGTCGTGAACGACGGAGGGGATGAAGCCGAGGCCGAGCACGGCAGCGTTGGTAAAATTCTCGCCGCCGAGCGCTGTTGCGCAATAGACCACGGCGTTGGCGACGATCAGGCCGATCGTCACATATTGCAGCCTGATGTGGCGCAGCCTGTTGGTGTCGTAAAGCGGGATGAACATCGGTCGCTGGCCCCCTCCGCTTTCCGGTTCGTTCAGCGGTTCTTGCCGGGCACCCATAGCACGTCGGCATTTCCATTGTCATTGACCGCCCGGGCGGCGACAAACAGGAAATCCGAGACGCGGTTGATGTATTTCAGCCCGTCGCGGTTGACGTGTTCGGTAGGTTCCTGGGCCAGGGCGACCATCAGCCGCTCGGCGCGCCGCGCCACCGTACGGGCGAGATGCAGGGCGGCGGCGGCAGGTGTGCCACCGTTCAGCACGAAGGATTTGAGCGGCCGCAGATCCTTGTTGACGAGGTCGATGTCCTTCTCGACGCGGTCGGTCTGCGCCGGCGTGATCCGCAGCGGCTCGTAACCGAGCGGCTTGCCGTCATCGGGCACGGCGAGATCGGCGCCGAGGTCGAAGAGATCGTTCTGGATGAGCGACAGCATGGCGTCGATCGCCGGATGGCCGTCCGCCGTGTGGATCCGGGCCAGGCCGATACAGGCATTGGCTTCGTCGACCGTGCCGTAGGCGTTCACCCTGAGGTCGGATTTCAGCCGCCGCTCGCCCGTACCGAGGCCCGTGGTGCCGTCATCGCCGGTGCGGGTGTAGATCTTGTTGAGCTTGACCACGTCGTCTCCCCGCTGCCGACATCCTCACTTGCGGGTGAAATACACGGCCAGCAGGATCAGCACCAGCGCCACGGCCTGCAGCATGACGCGTGCCTGCATCAGCTTGTTGGAGGTGACGCCCGAACCGCCGCGCATCATGTTGATGAGGCCCCGGACCAGCACGATCACCACGGCGGCCATAACCAGAATGGCGAGGATGTTGAAGACGGTTGCCATTTTTGCGTTTCCAGTTGTTTTCGCGTTCAGGCGCGTTTGGCCATCAAGCGGTAGAGTATCGATGCCGGCAGGATGCGTTTGAGCGCAGCGCCGATCCTGGCCGGCACTGTTACCACATAGTGTGGACGCGGGCGCCGCGACAGAAGTGCATGGCGCAGAACCTTGTAGACCACCTCAGGCCCGGGTTTCAGCGCCGACTGGCTGCCGCCGGCGCGCAATCGCTCCAGTTGCGCGGCATAATCGGCGCTGTGCACGGAATTCTCGATGTCGATGTTTTTCAGGAACCAGGGCAGGCCGTTGCTGGCGATCCTGGATTTTACCGGCCCCGGCTCGATCAGTGAAACGTGGACGCCGCTGCCGGCCAGTTCCTGGCGCTGGCAGAGCATCAGAGCTTCGAGCGCATGCTTGGACGCCGAATAGGCGCCGCGAAAGCGCACCGGCACCAGGCCAAGGATCGAGGAGCAATGGACGAGGCGGCCGTGGCCCTGGCGGCGCATCACCGGAACCAGCCGGCGGGTCAGGTCGTGCCAGCCGAAGAAATTGGCCTCGAACTGCTCCTTGAGCGCCGCAACGGACAGATCCTCGACGGCGCCGGCCTGCGCATAGGCACCGTTGTTGAACAGCGCGTCGAGCCTGCCGCCGGTGCGGTCGAGCACCGCCGCCACCAGGGCGGCGATGGAATCCGGTTCGCTATAGTCAAGGTAAAAAGCCTCGATGCCGTCCGCTTCGAGCGCGGCAATGTCTTGCGGCTTGCGCGCCGTCGCGAACACCCGCCAGCCTTCGGCCTTCAAAGCACGGGCGCAATAGGCGCCGATGCCGGAAGAAGCACCGGTGACGATGATGGCGCGCAACTCTGCTGCTTGCGAATTCGTGGTTTGACGAAGGGTTGCCATTTGCCGCATTCCCTTCCCATATTCGCGGCGTCGAGACAATCGAAGGGGAGCGCGCGTTCTTGCTGCGGAATATTGTCGCCCTGCGCCGCGTGCTCTACGACGCGCTCGGCCATTTCAACACCGATGACGGCTGGGCGATGGCCAGCCATCTGGCGATCACCTCGCTGATGGCGCTGTTTCCGTTCCTGATCTTCGCCACGACGCTGGGCAGCTTCCTCGGCGCCCAGGCCTTCGCCGACACGGCCGTGCATCTGGTCTTCGACACCTGGCCGGACCAGATCGCCAAGCCGATCGCGCATGAGGTGCTCAACGTGCTGACCGTCAGGCGCACCGACCTGTTGACCTACGGCGTGCTGCTTGCCGCCTACTTTGCCTCGAACGGCATCGAGGCGCTGCGCACATCGCTCAACCGTGCCTATCGGGTCACGGAGACGCGCGGCATCATTTATCGCCGGGTGCAGAGCATCTTTTTCGTGCTGATCGCCACCGCCGGGTTTCTGGCGATCAGCGTGCTCCTGGTGTTCGCGCCGTTGCTGGCGCGGCTGGCGGAAGCCCATTTCGAGTGGATCAAACCCTATACCGGCACGATCACTTTGTGGCGCTACGTCATTGCCTCGACCGTCATCATCGGCGGCCTGTTTGCCGTCCATTACTGGCTGCCGGCCGGCAAGCGCCGTTTCGTCTCGCTGGTGCCGGGCATCATCTTCACGCTGGCGGCATGGCTTATCGGCTCGACGATGTTTGCCACCTATCTCGACCATTTCTCGTCCTATGTGACGACCTATGCCGGCCTCGCCTCGATCATGATCGCGGTGGTCTTTCTCTACATCGTCTCGGCGATCTTCATCCTCGGCGGCGAGCTCAATGCCGCAATCAGCCGGTATCTGGAGGCGCGTGCGCGGGTTGGATGACCGGCCGAATTGAGGAATTGGAGAACTGGAGAACTGGAGAAATCAGGAATTGCACGCCGGCACCAGATGGCTGCAATTCCTCAATTCCTCAATTCCTGAGTTCTCCCCTTGGCCTGTCGCGCTGTCGCCAGGCCGACGCCGAAGGTGGTGATCGCCATGCCGACGATCTGCAAGGCGTTGAGCTGTTCGTTGAACAGGGCCCAGGCGATGAGGGCGGTGACGGCGGGCACCAGATAGAACAGCGAGGCCACTTTCGACATCTCGCCGTCGCGGATCATCACCATCAACAGGAAGATGGCGCCGAGCGACAGCACCAGCACCAGCCAGGCCATGGCGAAGATCAGTTCGCCATTGATGACGACGGTGTGCGTTTCAAAGGCAAGCGCGGCCAGGATCATCAGCGAGGCGCCGCCGACATATTGCCACATGGTCGCGGCGACGAGGTCGCCGCCGGAAGCAAAACGCTTCTGCCAGATGGTGCCGGCGCTCATGCCGAGCACCGAAACCAGCGAGGCGGTCAGCGTCGCCGCAGTCACGCCTCCGCCGAGCGCCCCGAGTTTTGGCCACAGCACGATGACGATGCCGACCAGGCCGATGCCGAGGCCAAGCCAGTGGCGCGGCAGGATGGCCTCGCCCAGAAACTTGCCCGCAAGCACCGCGGTGATCAGCGGCTGCAGGCCGACGATCAGGGCCGAAAAACCGGCCGGCATGCCCCGATGAATGGCCCAGAAGACGGCGCCGAGATAGACGCCATGCATCAGCACGCCGGCGCCGGTGGCGTGCAGCGCCTCCTTGCTAGTGGCTCGTTTAGAGCCCAGCACAAGCGTCAGCAGGGCCAGCAGCACGGCGGCGATGAGGAAGCGCGCGGCGAGGAAGGTGAATGGTTCCGCCCATGGCATGGCATAGCGCGCGCCGATGAAGCCGGTCGCCCACAGGACGACGAAGGTGGCGGGGATGAACCGCTTGAGGCTGTGCATGTTCCGGGACCGCCACGCTGGTGAGAATTGACTGTGGCGATGCTCTAGGCCCGTTCAGCCCGCCGCGCAAAACGAAACGATTGATCCATGGGTCATGGGGACGATGAACCTGTCGGGATGCTCAGACGGTATTTTCTTGGCGACGCGGCCGTGTCTGTGGCAAAATAGCAATATGGACAGGATCGACGGCATTTCAGATGATCTCTTGCGGCGCATCGATGCGCTAACGGCCCGGTCGACGCTAACGCGTGCCCAGATCATTGAGGACGCGCTTGCGCGCGGACGCTCGCTCGCATGGCAAGAAAATTGGATCTCGGGCGTCCAGGCCGGGCTTGAAGAGGCCGATCGCGGCGAGTTCGCCACCGAGGAAGAGATTGCTTTGGTCCTCAATAAATACAGCACGGCGTAAGCCGGGCAATCATGCGCATTGTCTGGACCAGACGCTACCTGACTGAGCTTGAAGCTATCGGCGACTACATCAGCGAACACAATCCACGCGCCGCTGCCCGCATCGTCAAGGAGATCCATGGTAAAACCAGTCGCCTTCTTTCGGCGAATCCATTCATCGGCCGCACCGGCGAAATCAATGGTACACGCGAACTGGTCATCCCGAGCACGCCCTACATTGTCGCTTACCGCGTCAGGGATAAGGAAATCGAGATTCTCTTCGTTCAGCACGGTGCGCGACAATGGCCCAACGAACCTTGACCGCTTATAGCCCCACCATCCTTTCGACATCATCCGGCGAAGCCCCTGCGTCACGCAAGGCGGCGAGGCCGGTATCCCCGAGGCTCTTCGACAGTTTTCGTCCGTCCGGCCCGAGGATCAGCCGATGATGGAAATAGGCGGGCCGCGGCAAACCCAGAATGTCTTGGAGCAGGCGCTGCACGCCGGTCGCGGAAAACAGATCCTGTCCACGCACGACATGGCTGACGCCTTGCAGCGCGTCGTCCATGACGACGGCGAGGTGATAGCTGGTCGGGATGTCGCGCCGCGCCACGATCACGTCGCCCCAGTCCTGCGGACGGGCCTCCATGGAGCGCGTGGCGGAAAGCGTCTCATCGGTGAATTCGGTCCATGTGAGGTCCTTGCCGGCACGCGCCATGGCGGCGCCGACGTCCAGCCGCCAGGCGAACGGCGCATTCCCGGCAATCCGCCGCTTGCGCTCCTTCGTCGGCAGCGCCTTGTCGGCCGGGGGATAGAGCGGCACGCCGTCGGGGTCGCGCGGCCAGTCGCGCCCGCGCGTTTGGGTCTCGGCTATAAAAGCCCTGATCTCGCCTCGGCTCATGAAGGCGGGATAGACCAGTTCCTCGCGGATCAGGCGCTCGAGCACCGTCCCGTATTCCGCGAAATGCTCCGATTGCCGGCGCACCGGCTCTTCCCAGGCCAGGCCGAGCCATTTCAGGTAGGCGAGCATGCCCGCCTCGAACTCCGGCGTGCAGCGCGTGATGTCGATATCCTCGATGCGCAGCAGCAGGCGGCCGCCTGACGCCTTTGCCAGCTTCTGGTTGAGCAGCGCCGAATAGGCGTGGCCAAGATGCAGTTGGCCGTTGGGGCTGGGCGCGAAGCGGAATGTCAGGAGCGTCATGTCTCTGGCGGCAATCGGGTTGTGCTGTGGTTTTGGCGGTTGCTACTTTGCGGCACATTCGCGGACAAGGATACCATGCAGCGCATCGCCACACTGGACGACGTCGAGCGCGGGCTCGATGCGCTTTGCCTCATCGATCCCCGCCTGGAAAAGGTGCGCGGCATGGCCGGCGAGGTGCCGCTGCGGCTCTCGGAGCCCGGGTTCAGAAGCCTGGCCTCGATCATCGTCTCGCAGCAGGTGTCTCGCGCCAGCGCCGATGCCATTTTCGGCCGGCTGACGAAACTGGTCGATCCGCTGACACCCCAGGCGATCCTTGCCGCCGGCGAGGACATGTTTCGCGAGGCCGGCCTGTCGCGGCCCAAGCAGCGCGGCCTGATCGCGGTCGCCCAGGCCGTGGACGACGGGCTCGACCTGCATCACCTCTGTTGGCTCGACGCCGGGGAGGCGATCACGGCAATGACCGCGGTGCCCGGCATCGGTCCCTGGACGGCGGAAGTGTACCTACTGTTCGCCGCCGGACACCCCGACATCTTCCCGGCGCGGGACGTCGCCCTGCAGAGCGCTGTCGGCCATGCGCTCGGTATCGACCCGCGCCCAGCGGAGAAAACACTGATCGCCCTGGCCGAATCATGGAGCCCGTGGCGAGGTGTCGCATCGCGGCTTTTCTGGTCCTATTATCGCGAAACCAGGGGCAGGGACTCCACGCCGCCAGCCTGAATCCGCAAAAAAGCATGAAAATCATGCGTTTTTCGCAGTTAGGGCGAGTGACAATCCGCTTCACATCCCTGTCATGTCAGGCTTACAGTATCCGCGCCGAACGGTCGGGCTTTTGAAGCTGCACGCGGTCCTTTGCGAGAGTCGAAATTTCGATTTTCGAGGGCGTGTGCGAACCAAGGAGGTCAACAAGGTGACGGTTGCCGTATCTCCGGATGGGCTTCCAGCGCTGGTGCTGAATGCGGATTACCGTCCGCTCAGCTATTACCCCTTGTCGCTCTGGTCCTGGCAGGACGCCATCAAGGCGGTTTTTCTTGACCGGGTGAATATCGTCGCCGAATACGAGCATGCGGTGTCCTCGCCGACCTTTTCGATGAAGCTGCCGAGCGTGGTCAGCCTGAAGGCCTACGTGAAGCCGTCGAGGCACCCGGCATTCACCCGCTTCAACGTGTTCCTGCGCGACCGCTTCCAGTGCCAGTATTGCGGCACGCCAGAGGATCTGACCTTCGATCACGTCATCCCCCGCCATCGCGGCGGTGCCACGACGTGGGAGAATGTCGTCGCCGCCTGTTCGCCTTGCAATCTGAGGAAAGGCGGCATGATGCCGGCGCATGCCAAGATGTTTCCCCTGCA
The DNA here is from genome assembly GCF_020165665.1 of Mesorhizobium sp. BH1-1-4. Classification (NCBI taxonomy): domain Bacteria; kingdom Pseudomonadati; phylum Pseudomonadota; class Alphaproteobacteria; order Hyphomicrobiales; family Phyllobacteriaceae; genus Mesorhizobium; species Mesorhizobium sp. BH1-1-4. Next base: position 394 of record NZ_JAIUIN010000017.1, on the reverse strand, counting down.
GAAGCCCTACCAGCCGACGGTGCATGATCTGCACAATAACGGCCGCCTGTTCCCGCCCAACCATCTGCATGAAAGCTGGATGGATTATCTCTACTGGGATGTGGAGTTGGAGCCGTAGAGTTCCACGCGATCGGTCAGCCACGCAAATTGTCGATCCCGGCGCTGCCCCTCATCCGGCTGCCGCCACCTTCTCCCCGTATAGTGACTGGGAGAAGGGAACTGTCCGCGACGCCGGCACCGTTCTGCAACGTCGATGATTGGCGAAACCATTGACGAGGGAATCTTTCTCCCCGTCATATACGGGGAGAAACGTCCGGTGTCCGAACCGGATAGATAGGTAACAGAATGGACTGATTGCATGGGTGACAGTTTTCTTGTCCGCCGGGAGGACCGG